>CALLDL010000001.1 GCA_937998305.1 uncultured Desulfobacterales bacterium
AGGATCAGCACGATCATAGCATAGCAACTGCCGTGCCAATTAAATAACATATTGAAATTAATATAAATAATGATATTTTAGGTCAAAAATGAAGAACCCTTTATTCCGAAAACAATGGCGGAGTAAGGTCATGCAGGAGGGTAGCTGGAAAAATTAATGTCTAAGCTTTTGGAATAATTGATAATAAAATCGGAAGCCTAAATTCCGATTTTATGTCAGGTAGGAATTATAAGTTCCTATAAACTATGGGGCCACGCCAAAAAAATTGGTTAGCAAGATATTCAGCCATCTGCGGAGTTTGGCATAGGCGTAATGCCGTGAAGCCAGCTCATAATTGGTATTTACCATTTTGGCCCGACGATCCGGTGATTCCAGAACTTCTTTGACTTCTAACACCTTTTTGCGCGTCAGGTATCCATCCATAACGATTAAATCAAATCCTTTCGGCGCGATATCCTGCACAAATGTAGCATAGCTGTTGATCAGCAGCGGTTTTCTAAAATAAACAGCTTCTAAAAATGCATTACCGAATCCCTCATATAAGCTCGGGTAGGTAATGAAATCTGCGTGCGGATATACATCCCAGAGCGAGCAGGTTTCTTTGTGGTTCACGTCCGGATTCATCGGATCGGACATATGGATGTTGACCAGTCGAAGATCAACACCGCGTTGTTTCGAGTCTTCTTTGAGCCATTCCACATACTCCCATCCTTCATCGCCGGCTTCATGGGATATGATCAGCTTATAGCGCGGATCGTTTAGTTTTTCGACTAATTCGATGGCATGTTCGATGCCCTTGCGCTGAATAATTCGGGTGGGTTGTAAAATTTTAACATCATCTGGTTGCAGCCCGATGGACTGCCAGAAAGCTTCGGTCTGCCTTTCGTTGATTTGGGGTGGATTTTCAAAATCGAGCACATTGGGGATGATAGTAGAGGAAATTCCCGTGCGCAGCGCAAGTTCTTCCTGTGCGGCCGAATTGATGACCACGTGTTCAATGGCGGGCAGTTTCGGCGGAAATGCCATTCTGAGATAATCGCCAACGGCATTGACCGCAAAGCGGGTTCTTTCCCAGTAAAAATCATGATGGTGGGCAATGGTGGGAATCTGAGTCTCTGCAATTATTTCGGTCAGCGCAATACCCAGAGGGATGTGCATGGGAATAGTCAGGATATTTTCAGCGACCAGAAGATCAATCTCAAAGGTTTGAATAAATTCTTTAAGCTGTTTTTTTAGATAGGTTTTTAAATCGTAAATCGCGTCGGTAACAGATGAATCGCGTCTATTTTTGCCGAATATCTCCGAGTTGATCCAGCGGTTTTTTTCATGCTGAAAAAATGCTTCGGGAACCAGAAAGCTGTGCTCTGGGCTGTGGTCCAACAACCCTGCAAACCAGAAATAACGATGTCCACATTGCTTGAAAACTGCGGCCCATTTACTGGCTTCGAGAGTCACCCCATCTATTCCCGCAAAACGGGTTGATACGAATCCGATATTTTTTTGCATCGTTTAAGGTCGACCTCCTTTTTCAGTCTGCCGGTTGCGGGACGGTATTCCTCATTTCCCGTTTACGAATACACCGTATTATCATATAATATAAAATTTATATTGAAAAAATCCAATCAAGGCCCCGTTTATGTTAATTTAGGAAGGCAGCCAAGTCAATTACGAAAGGATTTGAGTTTTTATGTTATCTCGTGAAAGCGACATTTTAAAAACTAAACGGATGATGACATCCAGGTGGTTGATGAACAAACGATTTGTATTCATGTTATCTGTTTTTCTGGCATTTGGTGCTGTATACGGTAACGCTGAGGTTGCCGATGATTATACGCGCCTTCTTGAACTTATTCAACTCGATGATCAACAACAGCCGCTCTACGTTTTTAATGATTTTGAGGAAGAATTCGATAAGGCCAGTCATCGGGCAACGCGACAGTATTTTAAAGAACATCCCGGTTTGATTCAGCGCATTAAAGATAAACTTGAAGGCGGAAAGCTGCGGTGGAAACTCAGGAATCTGAAACATCGGCTGCTGTTTGTGCCTGAAAACCGAGCCGAATACGCCGCCCTCTACAAAAACTATTGCCTCGATGTCATCGATACGATTCTGGACAAAACCGGATTCGATAATCCCTATGACAACATTCAAACCTTAAGCCGCAGCAAACCTGTACGTCATGAAAAAAATGAGGGCGTCACTGCGTATATCGTTCATAATCTCGCCAAAGAATATGTCGGCACCTATATTTTTTCGAATCAAACCGATAAAAAAGTAAAAATTGAACTGGAAGGCAAACTCTATAGCGGTGATGTCGGCGCCTATACGAGCACCTTAATTATGAACGAAAACGGACCCGTAGAATTCATTAAAGACAAATATACCATCTGGCAAAACAGCGCCGAAAACGCTTACACGGCCTTAATGGTACCCGCTGAAGAGACCTTACACATTACATTAAGAGGGTTTACCGAGAGCGCCATTGAACAGGCCCTTGAGCAGAGGCATGACAAAAACTTAAACATCATGGAAAAAATTGTGGAAGACTGGATGGCTGTTGAAGAGGCGATTGTCGGGGGCATCGTCTATCAGTTGTTGCCGCATATCCTGGAAAAACACTTCAAGGATCTGTCGGCGTCCCACATCGAAAATGATATTTTAGCGAAACGCCGATTTAAAAAATACCGACATCTGGCAAAAGGGATCACGATTGTGGAGCAAATCGGCTATCGCAAAGCCATCCGGATGTATTCGAAAGATCCGGCGGCATTCAGGGACCTTCTGTTATAATCGGGTCCGAACGGATCCGCCTTCATCGATTAAAATTCTTAAGCAGCCTTATCGGCAGTTCTTTTAATATCGACCCACCCGTTGTTCTTGTTAAAACAACCCGCAAACAGAATCATTTCCGAGAAATCATCCAGGGAGTTAAAGTTCGTAACTTTCACATCACTGATGACGGCCTCTTTGGGATCGAAGATCCTTATTTCAAAGTTCCCCTTTTCTGTTGTTGGTCGCACGACCCCCTTCAACGACCAAACCCAATCCGGGTCCAGCTTTAGCTGCGTAACCAAATGCATTCCAACTCGATCCGGCAAATCTTTAGGTTTCGGCAATTTTGAAGATCCTTGGTTTAAACTGTGGTCATTTTTATTCTCAGTTTTCCAGAATTTCCAGTTCCTCGGTTTCATTTCTTTTTTCCTTTTGATGTCTTGGTAAAAGAGAGGGGGCATATCCTCCCCTCTCTTTTCTTAAGTTGAATTTTATTCAATAATTTTAAAAGACGAGATGGTTATGATCTTTGTCCCCTCAGCCTCCATCACCGTCCCCTTTACGGTAACTTTACTGCCGACCATCTCCATGATCTGATCGCCTTCTTCACTTTCGGCAATATCGTAGGCCATACCGTCATCATCGACGAGCTGACCGTCTTCGTTAATGACGCCGGAGATGCTGACTTCCGCACCGGCTATTGCAATTCCTGAAAGAAAGACGGTAAGACCGATGATTAAAATTCCTAAAAAGATCTTCCTCATGTTTTTTTCCATTTTGCGTTCCTCCATGGTGCAGGTTGTTGACGTTGTCTTTGAAGACAAATTTTTGATATGTTAGACTTAGTTTTTCAGTTTGCTGATTTTTTTGACTTTAATAATCTTTTTCCCC
>CALLDL010000002.1 GCA_937998305.1 uncultured Desulfobacterales bacterium
CAAGGGATCAAGGATTCAAGTGTTTGTTTTCTAAAAACTTTATCATCGCCTTTAACATTCTTTCGATTTCTGCGATGTCTTTTTTTAGTGTACCCAATTCACCTTTTTCAATTTGCTATATTAGAAGGAATAGAAACAACAGATCTTCTTATCTGTGAAGTTAGACCGTATCTTTCTTCCTTTGGGAATTTTGCTATTATTCTATATATCTCTAAACAGAGTTCGTATGACTTTTGCCAGACTTTCAAGTCTTCGTAATTCTTTAGCATTTCACTCGAACCCTTGAATCCTTGCCTGCCCTGTTAAATTCGTAGACCATTTAACCGGGGACCCTTTGCCTGCCCAGTTAAATTTTTCAAAGAAAAGGAGCAGGGCGAATTTAACCGGGGTACCCTTTGGGATCACACCTACTCAATTGGAGATGACCCACTTATTTTACCCTAATTAACTACAACTAATCGAGAGATGATCCTAAAGTACAATCTGATCTTAAAATTTTAGCACATTTTGCATTGACTTGTGAAAATTCATATGTTAGATGCACAACGTCCTTAATAGACCTTATTTTATATGAAGATTCTTATTGCCCGAGAAGGTGTTCTTTTTCATGAAGAGGGAAACCATACGTGCCATAAAGGATCTGGCATATTATAGTAGCATAGGCTTATCCGTAGCGCTTTCAATCTTTATCGGGCTGGCTATAGGCGTATACCTTGACAGAAAAGTATTTAATACAACACCATGGTTTACACTGATTTGTCTTGGGCTTGGAATCGCTGCAGGATTTAGGAACATTGGAATTGCAATAAAAAAGAGCAGAAAGCTCTAACGGATATTTTTAATGTGGAAATTCAACATCGTCTTTATAAATTCGTAAACTTAACGAATTGGATCCTGTTTTCTTTTGCCAGTCTGATCGGACTTTTTCTTATGCCGTCTGATTTTACCGTGGGGATTATTTGTGGGGGCCTGATTGTCACGATCAATTTTCATTTGCTCTACCGGACACTTAAAAAAGCGTTTAGACCCCCCCATCTGGCTTCCACCAGCGTAATATTGGCCAAATATTACATTCGATTCATTGTCAGCGGCCTTATTATATTTGTTCTTATATCAGAGCATTTTGTTGATCCTTTGGGTCTTTTTGTTGGACTTTCGGTGGTGGTGGCGAGTATTACGCTGGCCACTGTAAGTGAATTAACTAAATATATTTTCAAGGAGGCAACTTAAGGTGGAACATCCCTATCTATTTTTTGTAAAACTGTTTGAAATGTTCGGTCTTGGACATTTTGCCCATGCGTATCCCCACGTCATCTATTCTTGGGTGGTGATGATCTTGCTGATTGTACTTGGACTCGTCGGGGCAAAGAGTGTAAATCTGGTTCCCTCGAAAATACAAAATGTTTTGGAGATTATCATTTCAGGACTCGAAGAATTCACCATTGATATTACCGGAGAAGAAGGGCGCTGGCTTTTTCCACTTCTTGCGACGGTTTTTATTTATGTTTTTGCCTGCAACATAATGGGACTTGTGCCTGGATTTTTTCCACCGACCGCCAACCTGAACACAACCCTTTCATGTGCTCTTGTTGTTGTCCTGTTTACGCACGTTATCGGCATTAAATATCACGGTGTTAAATATATTAAACACTTTCTCGGACCCGTATGGTGGATGGTCCCTCTTATTTTTCCTATTGAAGTCATAGGACACCTGGCACGTGTTCTGTCTCTTACTTTTCGTCTTTTCGGAAACATGATGGGCCATGAACTCGTCCTGGGTATCCTTTTCGCTCTGGCGGGTTTGTTTTTTGCTCCGCTGCCGATAATGGCTCTTGGCATTTTTGTTGCGCTGGTACAGGCGTTTGTTTTTTATTTACTTTCGGTCATGTATTTTACCGGTGCAATAGAGCATGCACATTAATTTAAATGTATAACGAGTGAAAAAAATAATAGTATGCTTTTTAATTTTAATGGGAAAATGGAAGAAGCATAACAAACCTTAATAAAGGAGGTAGAGTAGATATGGGTGCAGAAGCATTACAATTTTTCATTGCCTGCGTCACTGCAGCTGGTTTCGGAGTAGGGATTGCAGCCTTTGGTTGCGGTATTGGACAGGGAATTGGTGTAAGGGGTGCCGTTGAAGGTATTGCCAGGAATCCCGAATCATCCGGCAAGGTAACGGTTACCATGCTGATTGGTCTTGCTATGATTGAATCACTGTGTATTTATGCACTGGTTGTTGCGTTGATTCTTATCTATGCCCATCCCCAGGCAGCGACGATTGCCGCGCTGTTTGGCGCTGGTCACTAAAAACTGAAATATTTTTTTAAAAAACAGGGCTGTGTCATTTGAAACACAGCCCTGTTTTACTTTAACCTGACCCGGACAAGCCGGTTGTAGCGAAGCGGAAATCCCGATTTATAGGGGAACCAAAAATATTTGCCACAAAGGATCTATTTATTTTGCCCTGAAAAACCTGGTCCTCTGGGCCAGGTCAGAGTTCTATGGCTCTGCCTGAAGAATCGCTGCAAGAGTTTGAAGTGAACTAAAGTTTAAAGTGAGCT
>CALLDL010000003.1 GCA_937998305.1 uncultured Desulfobacterales bacterium
ATTATGCAATCGGAAACTTCGCGTACTATGGCAAGCCGTCTTACATTTACCTCTGGCCATAATAAAGATCAAAGGGAGGAAAAGATGGGTCGAAATCGTATTTGTGAATTATTGGGTATAAAGTACCCTATCATTCAAGCACCCATGAACTGGGTAAGCGGTGCTGATCTTGTGGCAGCGGTATCTAATTCCGGGGGGCTTGGGACTTTAGGTCCCAATTCCGGGGCGAAGGACATCACTTCGGATGTTGAGCTCACCGCAGAAAGAATGCGGGACCAGATAAGAAGGGTAAAAAGTCTTACACGGGCACCTTTTGCTGTAAATATTGTTGCTGGATTTGGGGAGGCCCTCAAGTACTCAAAAAAAATTGTGGATGTCGTAATTGAAGAGGCAGTTCCGGTGGCAATCGTGTCAGTCGGCAGGCCCGATATTTACACTGAGATACTCAAGGATGCTGGCATCAAAGTATTCCATGCGATTTCCACTGTACGACATGCAAGAAAGGCTGAAGAAGCTGGAGTAGATGCAGTAATCTGCGAGGGATATGAGGCCGGCGGGCACAAAGGTTTCACCGAGCTAACCACTTTAGTCTTGACGCCCATGGTCGCCGATAAAGTGCACACACCCGTGATCACCGACGGTGGCATTGGAGATGCACGAGGTGTTTTGGCCGCCCTGGCACTGGGAGCAGATGGTATCTACATGGGGACACGATTTATGGTAACACGAGAATCGGAAAGTCATCCCCGCGTAAAAGAAACAATTGTCAAAGGTCAAGATGCATGCACCATCTCAGTACCAAAGGAATTCATGCTTGCCAGAGACCTGGTTAATAACTTCACGAAAACGTATATGGAGATGAAAGCAACCGGTGCTAGTCCTGAAGAGCTAAACAATTATCTGAACGAGCACTCCCAATATCATGCTCAAAACCTTGGTAAAGCGGATGAAGCGGAGATTTGTTGCGGACAAGTCGCCGGATTGATAACTGAAGTAAAAAGTACGGGCGAGGTGATGAACGATATCGTCGGAAATATCAGCTCTCGCTTTGAAGAGCTGAAACACAGATTGGTTGATTTCTTTTGAATCTGAGATACAACTGTGCTGTTCAGGGGCCCTCTAAGCTTAAACGTAAGGCAACATTCAAAAAAAAGGAGATACTAATTATGGTTACTATTGTCGGAATTTCAGGAAGTCTGAGGAAGCATTCGTTTAACGCCGGATTTTTACGTGCAGCGGCTAAAGCTGTTCCGGAAGGGGTTACGCTTGCAATTGAATCCATCAAAGGCATTCCTTTGTATAATGGGGATGTCGAAGAGACGGAAGGTATTCCACCAGTCGTGAACGATCTGAAGGAACGCATCGTTGCCGCCGACGGTTTATTGATGGTTACACCTGAGAATAATAACTCGATTCCTGGAGTTTTCAAGAACGCAATCGATTGGCTTTCACGTCCACCGGAAGACCGTAAGCGTATATTCGGGAATATTCCAATAGGGCTTATGGGGGCCACGCCGGGCAACTTTGGTACTGCCTTTTCACAATATGCATGGCTTCCAGTGTTGCGCGTATTAGGGGCACAGGTATGGTCTGGGAACCTTATGTGGGTCAGCGGCGCCATGAGCAAATTCGACGAAGAGGGTAATTTAGTGGATGGTGGGGTGATGAAACAGCTCTCCAAGTACATGAGCGGTTTTATGGATTTTGTTAAACGCATGAAAGCCTGATAGCAGTAGTGACCATACATGTAAAGTAACCTTCCGCTTAACCTCAAAGCAGCTGCCCAACGCCTGGCTATTAGTGAGCTCAGTCTCTCTGCATTTTACGATTACGGCTATTAGAGTTCTGTTTTGTGTTGAATAAATATTGAGGATTGCCAGATGAAATCCACAACAAAATTGATCAGAACAACCTGCTTAAATGCCCACATGCTCAACTGGCTGTTGGTGACTGCCTCCGTTAAGCCTGCAATCTTACCTTTTCGATAACACCGACGTTGACAAATGGCCTCATATTCGATATTCGGATGACAGTTGTGATCGGTAACGGAAGGGTTCCTGGTGGAGCCACGCGAAGGACGATCGATGAATGAAAAGCATGATGAAAATGAAAGCAGGCAAGACTTTCTTTCAGCATGGATGAAGTCGGCCGGTGATCTATGGGGAAATATGTTCCGGGTTTGGTCCGATGCTGCCGCTACAATCCGGCCTTCGGATGCATCCCCAAGAGGCTCATCCGGTCGTGCTCAGGCGTCGATGGATTCCGCTATGAAAACCTGGCAGGTCCTATCGTCGGCAATGGCCCAACCTGAAGTCATGGATTCCATGTTTAAAGGAGCCGGTACCATGCCCGAAATCCTGATGAAGATGGCTCAAACGAGCCTTACCGGTTTTCTTGAGTTTCAGCATAAGTGGTTTGAAAGGGCAGGACGGATTGGGAAATCTACCGAAGCTTATACGTTTGAGGATCTTGACGAAAATGTCTTCAGAGCCTGGATTGAGATTTACGAGAAAGAATTCAGGCAATTTCTCAATATCCCCCAGCTGGGACTGACGCGCTTTTACCAGGAAAAAGTAAACCAGACCCTAGACAAATTCAATTTGTTTCAGGCAGCCATGGGCGAATTCCTCCGGTTGCTTTATCTGCCGGTGACAAAGTCATTTAGCGTTGTACAGGAAAAGCTCGGGGAGATCGCTGAAGCAGGAGAGCTCCCGGAAGATTCGAAAAAATATTATCAGATGTGGATAAAAATACTGGAGGGACATTACATGACCCTGTTCCAGTCCCCGGAATACGTCAAAACACTGGGAAAAACACTGGATACCATGTCTGAATTTTCTGCTGCAAAAAATGCCGTTATGGAAGATATACTGAACATATTGCCCATCTCGACCCAAAAAGATATGGATGATCTCTACAAGGAGATTTACTTGCTGAAAAAGCGGATAAAAACACTAGAAAAGAAATTGGATCAATAAAAGGAGCCTAATTCATACCCATCCAAAA
>CALLDL010000004.1 GCA_937998305.1 uncultured Desulfobacterales bacterium
GGAGAGGAAAATTCTCACCCGCCCCTGTCAGCACCCGGCGTCTTTAAAGTCAATTAACTCTTAGGTTTTTCAGATTTGTTAATTTTCGGCGTTGCAGTTTTAGAGCCTTTCTTGGGCTCGGGCAGGCAACCGCAGCCGCAATTGCTATCTTTTTTATCGGTCATCTATATCACCTCCTTTCTATGGGTAGCTTTTAAGGAGTTAAGCAGATGCTAAAATGCTTTGGCAAAAAAAATTATGTTTTTCGTTTTAATTCCTCAAGCTGAACTTGTATACTATTAAGTTCCTCTCGAAGTTCCCTTTCGTACTTTTCTAACAGCGCAACCTTATCCTCATCCTCGGCATTATTAATTTCTGTCTCGCGGAATTTTCCGGTTCCTTTGCAGCCGCAGGTGCAGACGGAAGATAAAAATTCTCCACATTTTTCCAAGGCCGCCGGGTTTATTTCATAGGGTATCCAATACCCTTTACGCTCATTTCGAACCAATCCGGCGTGTTTAAGAATCTTAAGATGCTGGGAAACTGCAGAAGGTGTAATTCCCAGCATCTCTGACATCTCGTTTGCACCTAAAGGACCTTTTTGTTTAAGAAGTTCAATGATCCTGATGCGTTTATCAACACCTAATACTTTGAACAAATCCGCCTGTTTGCTTTCCATTTTTAACCATCCAATTAAGTTATGGCTAAAGTACTACATTGAATTGATGTCCTTGTCAAGAACATTTTTGAAAAATATATGAGACCAAACCTGTTGCGTGAAGAAAGCGTGTCGATTCAGATACAAGATACGTCCATGTTCGCGTGGTCAGATCCCGGTTTTCAGTTTAGAGAAAGGTAAAAAAGCTATCACAAATTAGCTATGTTATTTCTGAAATAGCCTTCAAAGCCTCGTCATAATTAGGCTCCTGGGCGATTTCAGGGGTTTGCTGCTTGTAAACGACATTGCCTTTTTTATCTATAACCACAATCGCTCTGGACATGAGTCCCTTGAGAGGACTGTCCGTTATCGTTACCCCGTAATTTGTACCGAACTCTTGGGAGCGAAATACGGAAAGCGGTATGACATCTTTTAACCCTTCGACTTCGCAAAATCTCTGATGTGCAAAGGGTAAATCTGCCGATATACATAAAACTACCGTGTTGTCAAAACGGCTTGCTTCATCATTAAATTTTCTTACCGATGCTGCACAAACAGGTGTGTCGATACTGGGAAAAATGTTTAAAACAATCGTTTTCCCTAAAAAATCTTTAGGCGTAGCATCAGAAAGGTCGGTTTTGGTGAGCGTAAAATCCGGCGCCATGGTATTTATCTTTGGCAATTCTCCGATAGTAGTTATCGGGCTGCCTTTAAACGTAATGGTTGCCATGATGTTTCCTCCTTGTACTATTTATGGGTTTTCTGTAAGGTTTACCTTCTGTTTGATGATAACATGGGAAATCATTGAAATATTGACTGAACGTTTTTTCCTCGGAAGAGGACATTCCAACAAATTTTTGGCGATCTGAGTTTTTTGTTTTCAAGGATGACATTTGGCTTCGACAAAGCGTTATATATGAAATATAATGTCGTTATGGTAATTTTTCAACGTATCTAAAATAAATAAAATGGTTGGATATGATGTTAAAGACAGTGCTCAAACACGAAGTTTTTCCGGCGCTCGGCTGTACTGAACCGATCGCCGTTGCCTATGCTGCGAGTGTGGCCGGCAAGGAACTGGGCGATGATTTTGAGGAGATGGCCATTGAGGTGGATTCCGGGGTTTATAAAAATGGTATGGCCGTCAATGTTCCGAACACAGGCGGTGAGAGGGGAAACCTGATCGCCGGGGTATTGGGTGCGCTGATCCGCCGACCGGATCTTAAAATGGAAATTCTCAAGGCTGTCGATCCCGAGCAGATCCCCCGCGCGAGAAGCCTTATCGAGTCGGGCAAGGCACGACTAGTTTGCAACCGAGGCATTTCAGGAATGCGCATCGATGTCAAGGTTCGACGCGATTCGATAACAGCCCGGGCCGTTATCCGCCATCGCCACACCAACCTCGTACTTTTGGAAAAAAACGGTCGTCCCGTATTTGAACAACCCGATGAAGCAACCCAGCAGGGCCAGTCCGATTATCAGTCAAAACTTCGCCGGAATCGAATTGTGGATCTGATCCAGATGGCAAAAAACGCCGACGAATCCGATCGACGATATTTAAGAGAAGGCATCGAGATGAACCTGAAGGTGGCAGAGGCGGGGAAAGATCTGAAAAAAGTCGGATATTATATTTCTGACCTGATGCAAAAAGGTTTTATTCTCGACGACATTCTGTCTTATAGCAAAATTATGACCGGATCTGCCACTGACGCCAGAATGGCTGGATTGAGTTATCCGGTAATGTCCAGCGGCGGCAGCGGTAATCAGGGGATTGTTGCTATTTTGGCACCCTACCTTGTGGGACGATGGTTCGATATTCCAGAAGACCGGATTATCGAGAGCATTGCTCTTTCCCACCTGCTCAACAGCTATGTCAAAAGCTTTACCGGCAGTCTGTCACCCATCTGTGGCTGTGCCATTGCAGCCGGTGTGGGCGCTTCAGCAGCTATCGTCTATCAGCAGAGCGGAGCCCATATGGATCGGATAACCCTGGCCATCAACAACATTGTCAGCGATCTGGGTGGAATGCTCTGTGACGGAGCCAAGGGCGGATGTGCGTTGAAAGTCGTGAGTGCGACGGATTCGGCCATTCGGTCGGCCTATATGGCGCTCAACGACCACGGCATTACCGCCGTTGAAGGATTTATCGGTAAAACTGCCGAAGAAACGATTCACAATCTGAGCCGGATCAGTGAAATCGGCATGGCCAAAGCCGATGATGTGATGCTCGACATCATGACAGAAAAAACGTCTTCGGTTTCTGGGCCTGATACCTCCTAAAACCGATTCTTGCTTGAAACTTGCACGCAAAGGAATAGCTGAAATCTTCATGCACGCCAAAGTGTTCGCTGATGTACGCTAAACTTGCTTTCATTGGTAGTGTGATTCTTATAAAGATGCTCCGATTTGTTCGCTTTTGGCGTGATTGAACAATGTCCGGATTTTTGATGATGCTTTAAAAAGAAGTCTTTGCCATAAAGTTGTAATACGATTTTATTTAAAGGAGACAAATATGTTTGACGAAAAAGAACTCAACACCCTTGACCTGTCGGTAAAGCAAACCAACCTTTACCTGGAAGAGTCTTTCAGCGATCTCGACATGGCTTCTATCCGCCGTCTGACACCGGTCAAGCCCAATGGTTTAAAAGATAAAAGTCGCAAACAGATTTTTTCGGGGCATCTCAATATAATGACCCCCCAAGGGCCGATTCCCATTCAGGCGTCGATTGATGCCAGAAATTTAAAGGAAGCCATGGAAATGTACCCGGGCGCCATGAAAATCGCACTAAAAAAGATGCAGAAGGAACTCGAAAAATTGGAGGAAAAACAGGAGTCTCGCATCATTGTTCCCGGGAGTTAATACGATGTTTACATCAAGAGCATTATTGAGAACAACTTCAAACAAAAAATATCAGGTGCCTGATGCGCAAGCGTTTGATTTGCCTATGAAAAACCTTTATAAAAAAGTAACCGCATAATCAGCTTGACATTTTTCAAGAATACATTATAATTTGTACAATCAATAAAGGCCCGTCCTTAATTGGCGGGACAGTTTCGTTCTGAAGGAAATATCCATTTTTCAAAGTGGCAGCCTGCAGTTTGGAACTATGAGAATTTTTTGAAAGGAGGATGTCATTATGACGAATGGAATCGTAAAATGGTTTAATAGCAGTAAGGGCTATGGATTCATCGAGCAGGAAGATGGTCCTGATGTATTTGTTCATCATTCAGGTATCAATTCAACTGGTTTCAAAACTCTTGATGAAGGTGACCGAGTAACCTTTGATATAGAGCAGGGTCCAAAAGGTCCTGCTGCAACAAATGTTACTGTGGTATAGTTAGAAGTTTTAATTAGATAAAAAGGGCATTCCCCAAAACATGAGGGAGTGTCCTTAATTTTTTGTAAGGGTATTTTTTTATGTTTTATGAAGCGATATTTCAACCGTCGAAAAAAATGAAGTACAACACCGAGGCAAAAAAACTTGCAGGTAAAAAAATTGCCGTACAAGATGGATGGATAATTAAAGATGGACCTTTCAAGGGGCAAAATTGTTTTTATATTCCAAACTCTACAGTAGGTTGGATTCCTCAATGCGATCTAATAGGGTTAAAACCGATATCCCTTGTCAAGTGGAAGGAAATTGAAAAAAGTTTAGGATTCGACAATTAATCCTAAAGCGGATTCAGACTTGACGTTTGGACACAATCTAACATCCTATAAATATAGCCCGCCTCTTATTTTTAGACATGCCATATATTTTCTTCAAAGCGATATGAAATTCTCCGTCGAAGCGCGCCCCAATATTTTATAATTTATGAAATATCAGTGCCATACGCCTCTCTGGCTCTCCATGAGAAAATACAAGACATTATCCGTAAATGCCGGATTTTGGGTAAGGCCAAGATGATCCGAGAACAAGAAAAGAACCTGGCTCCATTTTATCGGAGAGATCAGTCGAGAGGTTAAATTGTTTCCTTGACGTTCGTCCAGAAGAGCGCTTTTTCGCAAAACAATGCCGTCACCAAGGCCTTTTTCTACGATAGACAACCTGCCCTTCGAGTCAAATTGTGCGGTTTTGTTCGTGCTTTCGGAGTCTCCGGCAACCAGAAAGAAATGAAGGGATGGCGGCGGGGTGGCCGGCTCGTCCATGGCCGCTGTGAACTGTTTCGCGCGCTGTAGGGATTTATGTAAATGGTCCAGTGCGATTTCCCGACGCTTTTCAGGAGTATCGGCATTCGGCAGCAGGTGTTTGAGCATATAATCCTGCCGGGGATCGGCAAGTCCCCAGCCGTTTTTTTCCCATAATTTTGGTGCAAATATATCGGACACCGGCTGGTTATTTTCGTCTATCAGCGGATGATGACGGCTTCTGGGAAGGAGTTGATACACAGACGGCATGGTCCCCAGCACCGCCGCCGGATAATGTGGGAGCAAAGGGGCGGGACGGTAACCGTTGACCAGGTTTATCAAGGTGTCAATGGAACCGGCATTCGGCGTTCCGATAATAACCAGGTGTTCGACAAGTTTACTTCCGGCCCATCTCAATTCCGGAAGGCTGCCGTTTTCATTCAGGTCTTCAGTTCCATATCTTAAATAATACCGGGCGATCAGACCGCCCATGGAATGGGCCACAATATCAAATTTAACATTGTAATTTTTAATGCCGAACCGTTTTTCAATTTCCTGTTGCACATACCGCTTCTTTTCCTGAATAAACATGTGGAGTTTTTGTGCACTTTCAACAATGTCACGTCGCCAATCATAGTCAAATTGGAAGCAGGTAAAGTGACGGTCTCCATAGTCGATGAAACCGGCTTCAGCCAGATCCTGGTCACGATATCCGCCGACGCCGAGGACGCCCAAGATGTATGCATAGGTGTTTTGCTGCAAAGGATACCCGAAAAAATTAACAACTACCCGGTCCAGAGCCCCTGAAGGGACAAGCTGGTCTTCTAACTCATCAAAATTTTTTCCTATACCCATGGGAAGGGCGATGCTTGCAGGCCCTGAAACTTTATTAAAAGTTATTCCAGCAACGCTGAATTTGCCCCATGCTGTATGACCGGTTTTCGGATCGATCAGCTTTGAACCGAGTAGTCCAGGAATCAGTATGACCGGATTTCTGTGAGGATTTTCGTTTTGAATCAGATTGTTGTACAGACCACCCAAGTCCGGCGTTTTGTATGGATGCGTGCAGGCGGTCAGGATTAAAACAAGGAATATAATTACCGGTAACCCCAATCGGATTATCAGCTTTGTTTCACCCGAGAATTTTACTTCTAATTTTAACATCATATTCATATCCTGATAAGCAACGTATTGGCCGTGAACTGATGATGATCAACTACCACTTGGTCGATAAAGTGCCAATAACCTTACAAAATATTTCAGTAAGTTAACTTGTCAATCCATAAAGAGCATAAAGTATTGATAACAATTTTTCCAGGGCATTTGGTTAAAAATAATCGTATCTGATAATTTTATTAGCAGATTTGAAACAGAGTGCTTTATACAGGTTTGACAAAAAACTCCCTTTTGAGTATTAAGAAAAACTTACGAAATTTATGATTAAGGACGATTTCATGAAAGGCAGTGGATTTAAGAAGATGACCGGCATAGCCGGCATTCTAAAGAAAACGGAAATCAAAGAGTATTTCGATACCCTTTTTATATTGGTTGGGGGCATTGAATTCGTCATATTCATCGCCCATTTTATCGGCTCCATGGGTGCCGAGAAAGGGCCGTTTCCCTGGAAGCAATATTTTTTCGTATCTTTTATGGCGCCGGTTGTGCTGATGTTTATTATCGGTCTTATTGTTATCGGGTTTAACTACTATTTATACGGCAGCCAACAGTCAGCTTTTGATCTTGAAGAGAGTCCTTTTGTGGGGACCAAAATGAAACGGTTCGGACATAGCTTCAAGTTTCTGTTTACCATCATTCAACAGGTGCCGGTTCTTGTCGGTTTATTCATTTTAGGGATCGGTTCTGTTGTTTTGTTTAAACTTGATGTGGTCTTAAAGGTATTGGGACATATTGGCGAAAAAACGGCATTTTATCTTTTTATTCTTCTTTGTGTGCTGGTATCCGGGGCATTGATTTTTTTAATTTTCTGGCTCTACTGGCAATTTAAACTTCAAAAATTCAACATACAGAGAGAGTGGGAATATAAACAAAGGGTTATCGAAACATCAGGCCTCATTATCCTTGATGATAATACGGTATTCAATAAAGAAGGAGAAGTCATTTCCTATGATAAAGCAATGGAAGTGATTGAGGATAAAAAAAGCAACAATGGACCTCAGCTTCCCAAAAAATTGCTGCTGAAATAAAACGCTTTGGCTGGGTATGCCACTTTTCGCTTTACATAGGTTCGTACGGCTTTTTCTGTCTAACCCCTGCATCCATATAATTAAAAATCCCCTGCTTGCTTCACTTTACCGGAGTTGCTGAAACCTAAATGAAGCGCTCAGTTTAGGTGAAAATTAAGGGGGCCAAACTTGAATCTTAAGTCTTGGTCCGGAGCAGTTGGTGATATGCTCGGGACAGCTTGATAAATTTGTCGTGGTCACCGCCTTTGTCTGGATGAAGCTTTTGAATCCGTTTACGGTAAAGTCGGACCAGGTCTTTGCGGGTCATTTTTTTCAACTCTTCCGGCGTTTCTTTGAACAGGGCACCGGCCTCCTCCAGATTGGCTTTCCGGGATTTAAACGAAGAGCGATAGTCCCTTCGACTGTTGATAAACGTTCGAATGTATTCTTCAATAAATGATTTTGGAGCATAGTCGTAATCGAAATACATGACAGCATAACGAACAAGATATTCATTCAGACTGTCACCGGTTTCCATGCCCCCCCAGAACGCCAGGTCGCTGTTCAGACGACAAATTCCCTCCACAAAGTGCTCATCCACCGCCTTTTGCTCCAGCAATTTGGGTGCGGTTTGGGCAAACCACTGGGTGAAGAAATCCTGAAGGTTAAAAATGACATATGCGTAGGTTTTATATTCTCGGACCGCCAGGATTTTTTCCATCTCCATGAACATTTGTTCGATTTCATCTCTGGATTTATCCGTTAGAACCTGGAACAGCTTATGCGGCACGCAGGCAATGTTCTGTTGATTCGTTCGCCCGCATCGTAAGTAGAGGATTCGACGCTGATCAAAGATGTGAAACTCTGAGGGTGCCGCCGTTTGTTTTGCACTTGGCACTTGTCGATGTTTCAGATTTTTTTGCCGGTTTCTAAAGGTTTCTATAGATCTTCTAATGTCCGGATCCAGAAAGTGCCAGAAAATATCTTCCAGCTCATCGTTTTCCAGATAAACATCCATATCAATAAGTTGTTCTTCCACAGATTCGTTGATGTAAAACGAATTTCCACCCGGATAAACGATGTATTGGGCTGGATCGATCCCGAGGTCAACCAAATTCCGACTCAAAAATTGATTCTTGTGTAAATAGGATTCTCGAATGGAATAATGCGTCTGACCATTAATTTTCCGTTGTGCAAGATACAAGATTATATTTCCTTTTGGCGATGGTATTTTTAACTTTCACATGCCGTCTCATGCGTCTTCAATATAAATCCGTTTGACTCGACTGGATACGCCACAGGTCAACTCATAGGGTATGGTTCCGATGCTTTGGGCAACATCCAGGGCTTGGATAACGCCTTGGGGTTCTTCACCCCATATAACGACTGGATCACCGGGGTTTATCGGATCATCCCCGACATCGATCATAATGTGATCCATGGTGACCCGGCCGACCAATGGGTAGCGTTTTCCTTTGATCAGAACTTCTCCGATATGGGTCAGACTTCGCTGAATTCCATCGGCATAACCGATGGGAAGAACAGCGATGGTTGTGGGTTTTTCCGATGTCCACTGCCTGCCGTAACTTACCGGAAAATTGGCCGGGATTTTTCTAATATGTGCCACAAATGTTTTCAGGGTCATGACCTGTCTTATTTTTATTGTGCGGGTGGTTTCTGATGACGGATAGTGCCCGTACAACAAAATACCGGGTCGAACTGCATCAAATGTGCTTTCAGGCAAATCCAGAACCGCTCCGCTATTGGCCATGTGAATGATGGCCGGTGTTTTGCCTTTTTCTTTCAATCGGGAAAGAATGTCCTGAAATCTGGACAGCTGAAGGTTTGCGTAGGTTTTGTCTGTTTCGTCTGAAGTGGAAAAGTGCGAATAGAGTCCCTCCCAAACACAGTGTTTGGACGACATAAGCACGTCCAAGAAGTCGGGTTCCCGATCAAAAAGGACGCCGATTCTCCCCATGCCGGTTTCCACATTCACATGCACACTCGCCGGTTGTTTCTGTCCGGCCTTTTCAATCCAGCGAATGTCTTCTATCCCGAATAGACTGATTCTGAAGCCGGCTTTTATGGCCTCTGAAATTTCATCAGGGAACAGTCGCCCAAAAATCAGTATCGGGTGGGATATTCCGCTGTCTCGCAATTCCATAGCTTCTTGAAACTGTGCTACGGCAAATCGTGTATAACCTTCTTTTACAAGGCGTTTGGTTACGGCAACGGCACCGTGGCCGTAGGCATTGGCTTTTACCACCGGGATGATCTCAGATGGGGCCACTTTTTCTTTGATGGCGTTTATGTTGTGAACCAGATTGTTCAGATTAATTTCAGCGAATGTTTTTGTACTCATTGATTCACCTTTTGAATATGGGTTCCGATTCGATTATTAAGATGGGCTAGGGTTTCAATATCATGTTATCGATCAAGCGAGCTTCCCCGATTCTTACGGCAAGGGCCATCAGGGCCGGTCTGTCGATGGTTTTCATATCATCAAGGGTTCCCGGATGGGATCGGATCAACTTTGCTGCTGTGTCGATAATTTTAGCGGCATCCGGAGCGAACACTGCACTGACACTTTTTTTGGAGCAGTTCAAGGTCTCTTTCAAAATTCATGGGATAGGTCTCTAAATCTTCGCCAGGGCCGAACTGTGTAGAACTCACTAAATTAAATGAAAAATATGTTAGTTGACAAATAGAACAGAGATATCCTTTGCCAGATTGAAAACTTTTTGAGAAATACTTCCCAACAAGAAATCTTTAATTCCGGATACTCCCCTTTTTCCCATGACAATAATGTTATAATCGGACTGGGCTTCTTTTATAATATCTCTTGCAACGCCGCTTTTTTTGAGTTTTGCTTTAATGGTGATATTCTTTTCTCCAAATCCGGCATCCATCAGTATGGTTTTACTTTTTTGTAAAGCTTTAGTAACCAGCTCTTTCTTTTTTTCTTCAAGCAGACAAAAAGAGCTTTGTTGAGATGTAAAATAAGGCGTTAGCTCCGGACTGTTCATTTCGCACATGGTTGCGGTGTCTTGAACAACGTTAAATAGGGTGATCCGGTTATCAGCGGTAAAAGTATTTGCCACAAATTCAACCGCGCGTATCGCATTTTCAGAATCATCAATCGCCACCAATATTTTTTTAGCCATCTATCATATCCTCCTTCATATAAATACCAGTTTGTGTTCACATTACGTATGCCAGCTTGTTCTGATAACTTCAAGGGAATTTCATTTGTTGGGTAAAATTCTTAATAAGAAGATAAGAATTATTTATAACCTAAACTCGACCATCCTGAAGGGTTTCAAATAGTGACAATTTTTTGCATAATTAAATCCTATCCATTAGCAACATTATCAATGTATATTTATTTGTAATTATTGCTTTATTATAGCCCTGTCACTATTTGAAACGCTCCATTTAGGTCTAATTTTATAATGCTGAAACATGGATTGATAGGGGCTGAGGTGAATCAATGGGATATGCGGGCAGTTTAACGTCTTGCCCGGGACTAAAGACTACAACCGCTGCTGCAATGTGCAACTCTGGGTATCGTAAAACGTTTCATATTGTTCACCTCCTGTTGTTTTATAATTGCGATGATGGTGTTTATGTTGTGATATCTTTCAGTTTTTCACCAGCCGACGGAGAAATCGAATAGTATGGATCCATGCTGGCCGGCGATACGGGTTCACCTGCAATCGATTTTTGTAAGTGTTTATGCCGGCAATGTAAACATGTCCAATATTCCCAATGTCTTTTACAGGCATGATCCAAACAATTTCTGTAGTAGGGACAAAATACATTTCTATATCCCTTGGACTGAAGAGGTTTTCTGAATTTTCTCATTACTGAATTCCTTATCTCTGATCAATATTTACTGGCATATAGGAACATAAAATATAGATAATACCACAATGTGGTTATGTCAACTTGTTTTTGAAGCCTTTAATGGTTGTATAATTGGACGTTTCGATAGAATTGTCATACTTGCCTTCAACCTCTTATCCCATCTAATTGATTACAATTTTTCTGCACTTGCTTCAAGGTAGTCTGACATGCGTCAGCCGTGAGTTTCATGCCCCTTTCACCCTTTTGTTATCCAGCACGCTATATTCCTCGGTAAATTGCAAAACATCAATGACCTGCAGCATTTCATCGACCTGCTTCGTGCTAGGCCTTTTAGCAATATTGGGGTGAGAAACTTGAGTTATAATTCTTCCATATCGAATTCTTTGAAATCAAACCAATATCCAGTATTTGTGATGTAGTCCAACTCAGCCTGAACCGCGGCAATGTGGTTTTCTTCAATCTCCAGAAACCGGGAAAACATCTTTTGACCTTCATCGGTCATTTCATTGACCATTTTTTCGTAAAAATTACTGGTTTCAACTTCTGCTTGAAGGGCTCTGCTGAGAATGACCTTTACGCTGCTAAGATCCTTTGTTGACATATGGGCCTTGATTTTATCGGTTTCTTTCTGAATGATTTCCTTTGAGGGAACAGCGGATATCAGCTTCTCGGCTGACAGTTTCCCTGATTTTCGCCACAACCTGAGTCTCTCCATCAAATAGTCGAGGTGATATTGCTCGTCATCTCCCATCATTTTAAAAAATCTTTGACCTTCCGGATCATGAACACTTTTAGCGGCATCCCGATAAATATCCCGTATTTTTGTTTCATAATCGATGGCTGTCTGAATGGCTTTTTCCATTTCCACGGTTTTTCTCCCCTTTTAAAAAAACATATGGTTTTAAAGCATATTCTCTCATTTAATCAAATTTCATGCCATATTTGAGAGCGATATTTTCAGGCTCCTATATATCAATATTATCAACCAATTGGATGATTTTACAAATGAAGGGGTGTGTTACACAGGCTGGATGGACACTTTTTTGAGACAATATGTCTCATATTGTGTATCGAAATTTACTTGAATAAGACTTGTCCAGGTGACATTAGTTGAGGCTTCAGCTGAGTTAAAGGGTGCGAATTTGAGTTATAAAAAACAAGGGGATTAGGCAGTGTTATTTACAATCAAGTTCTGTGCGGTCATTTCTTTGGGTATATCCAAACCAAGTAGAAACAAAACCGTTGGTGCGATATCCGATAGTTTGCCATGGCCAATAAGCCGCTTGTCCTTGGAATCATTGGCAAGGTAAATGACATCAACGGGGTTCAAGGTATGGCTGGTTTTGGTCATGCCGGTCTGATCATCGACCATCTGTTCGGAGTTGCCATGATCCGATGTAATGAGAATATGGGCATCAATTTCGAGCAGGCGGTTGACAATTCTGCCGATACAATCGTCCACTACCTCGATAGCTTTTATGGCGGCCTCCAAGTTACCGGTGTGGCCGACCATATCTCCGTTGGCAAAATTTACGGCAATAAAGTGATAAGGGTTGTTACGGAGTCTTTTAAGAAGTTCATCGGTAACATTGTAAGCCTCCATCTCCGGGTGACTGGCAAAGGTGGCTGGATCGAATCGGCTCGGAACGTCGACCTGATCCTCGTTTGGGTATGGGGTTGTTGTCTTCCCGTTAAAAAAACTCGTAACATGTCGAAATTTCTGGGTTTCGGCAATTCGCAGCTGGCGAAAACCTGCATGGGAAATCACCTCGCCGAGGAGGTGTTCCATGCCTCCACCCGTGTCCATAGCGCCCAGCATGTAGTTCGTAAATTCATCCCAGTATCGTGTCAGGCCAACATAAGTTATATCTCGAGTTGTTTTTAGTTTCCCTGGATATTTTGGATCAACAAAGGCCATGGAGAGCTGAATTGCGCGATCCTGCCGGTAGTTGGTGTGCAAAATACAATCGTTATCCCTGACACCGTCATAGTTGCCGATCACGTAAGGGGGAATATATTCATCAAACATTTCCACATTATCCGGGGTCCTGTCATTTTCATATGATTCATTAACCGCGGTTTCAGCATTTAAGGCTCGACGACCTTCGCAGGCGACAATGCAATCAAAGGCAATATCGGTCAATCTCCAGTTCCTGGAACGGTCCATTCCGTAATATCGACCCATTATAGTACCAATGAAGCATCCGCCGACCTCGTCCATCACCTGATTGAGCTTTGCCAAATATTCCAGACAACTTCGCGGAGGTGTATCGCGCCCGTCTAAAAAGGGATGGATGATAATGGGACCATCGGGATATTCTATCCTTGCCCGCCGCATGATCTTAAAGAGATGTTCCTGATGGGCATGTACGCCTTCGTCCTGGAGCAAACCGAGCAAATGAAGACGGCTTTGGTGTTCCTTCCAGTTGTTCACCAGCTCTTTCCACTTTTTTACTCCAAAAAGTTCCCCTGTGCTTAATCCGTCGTCAATACGCTTGAGTTCTTGAATGACGATTCTGCCGGCACCCATGTTTAGGTGTCCCACTTCCGATGATCCCTGATATCCATCTGGAAGGCCAACAGGTTCTCCGGCACAGTCTAAAAGTGTCCATGGATAGATGGCTTTGTACAGGTCGATATTGGGTGTCTTGGCGGCAAGTACGGCGTTGCCTTGTGCGATTTCGCTATATCCCCATCCGTCACGAATGATCAAGCATACAGGCCGCATGGCTGCTCCTTTCAACAATTTTTTATCAAAATATTTTTAAAGCCTATTAAAAAGCAATGTCAAAAAAAAGGAATAGATTTTATTTCGATAAACACCCTCGAACGTTCACTCATCGCCATATATTTTTCAAAATTTAAACGAGAGCAACCTCGATCAACAAGGAGCCTGGTTTCGATTATTCACTTGGTTTCAAAAGAACCCGGTATTTTTTTACAAAGTCGACCGGATGATACGATAATTTCGCTTTGCGAAGTCCTTCATTACCGAGATCCTGCTCACGATTAACGAAATCAAATTGTTCGCCGTGATGTTCAAGAAACATCTGGTTAATTGCCTGATATGCACCTTTATAATCCGGGTTTCCTTTTTCGAAATGGATCACGATCGTATCTTGCGACAGTTGTTCGGCAATGGTGTAGGCAACCATTTCTTGGCCGACCAAAAGCGCACCGCCGGTTAGGCCATAAAGCGTTTCCGGGTTATCGAGAATTTTTGAAATTGCTCGGTTTTCAGCGGACAGAGCTTCGGACGACTCGCAATCCCGCCAAGTGCACCAATCTTCCTGCATGGCCAGGGCCATATCGATCATCTTTGCATCAAAAGGAACGTATTGATAATCGTATTTTTTTTTGAATTGGTTCACCAGGTTCTTTTTTTTATGAAAGCGATTGCCTTTTAGTGCCATGAGTTCTTTAACATCGTAAATGTAATCCCAGTGCGCTCTTTCATCCTCACTTCGAATACGGTCTTCGATATTTTTCTCCCATACCCGAAGCAATTCTTCAGGGATACGGAGAAAGGTGATCGGTTCGTCGAAATATTTGTCAAAACATCGGCTCCAGTCCATGTCCGTCCATGACCCTATCGGCGCCCAAAACACTTCACTTGGAATCGTCTGTTTTATCCAGACCACATCATCCGACCATGCCCAATAAAGTCCATACTCATCCGACCATCCCCACAGATTAACAAAGCTATAATCGGAAGACTTCTGGGGGCATCGGTTAAATATATCCAAATATTCATTTTGCTTATTCAAATTGATCGTTTCAAAGTTTAGCGTCATTCGGCTCATCCTTAATAATAATGTTTGACCTTCGATTTATATATTTTATAGGTATAAATCAAGCGTTATTCCAGTACGCCATCCCTTGATTATTTTAAGTGGGGCAGAGCCCCCGGTTTAAAATGCAAAAGGACGGCATAGATATTGCTAATGTTAATATGTCTTTTCTGATTCTATAACATTGTAATACGATTTTATTTTCGGGAAATGATCCATGAGAAAACATCTTGTGCTTGTTGGTGGCGGCCATGCCCATATGGTCACACTTGCAAATCTTCGAGTATTCATTGAAAAAGGTCACAAGGTCACGGTTATCGCCCCTTCACCATACCATTATTACTCCGGTATGGGGCCTGGTATGCTCGGTAGAATCTATACTCCGGATGACATCCGTTTTTCCACACAGCATGTGGTGAAAAAACAGGGCGGCACTTTTGTTCTCGGAAAAGCCGTTCAGGTGGACCCGAAGGGTAAAAAACTGATCCTTGAATCCGGTGAAACAGTCCCTTATGATGTTCTTTCATTTAATGTCGGAAGTTATGTTCCAGAAAACAGAATTATGGGCACTGCCAGGGATGTTTTTACCGTAAAGCCGATTGAAAAACTTATTGATGCTCAGAAGCGTATTTTAGAGCTCGCTTCTCGTAAGAAAATAACCATTGGCATCGTCGGCGGCGGACCGTCTGCTGCCGAAATCGCCGGCAATGCCTGGCGGCTGACACAGGATTATGGCAAAAACAAACCCAGGGTCCGAATTTTTGCAGGAAAAGATTTTATGTCGCGATTCCCGGTTAATGTTAAAAAAAAGATTTCCAGATCGCTCAAAAGACGTGGCATCGAAATTCGGGAATCCGAATATGTTGAGAAAATCAAAACCAATGAGATTATCCTAGAATCGGGGGAAAGCTACGATACGGATGTTATCTTTCTGGCTGTCGGTGTTAAACCGTCACCGATTTTCAAGGAATCGGATCTGCCCATCGGACCGGACGGCGGATTGCTGGTCAATCAATACCTTCAAAGCACTGAATATCCTGAGATATTTGGAGGGGGTGACTGCATTTATTTTAAAAACCAGCCGCTCGACAAAGTCGGTGTCTATGCTGTACGGGAAAACTCAGTGCTATATCAAAACCTTATGGCATCGCTTGAAGGGAGGGCGCTTCAACCCTTTGATCCCGGAGGGGATTACCTCCTGATATTCAATATGGGGGACGGTACGGGGGTTTTGCGCAAAAAGTGGTTGATCTCTGATGGAAAACTCGCCTTTAAGATTAAAGATTATATTGATCGAAGATTTATGAACAAGTTTCAACAAATTGAAAAAAAGTAACGGTATAATTTATCAAACAATTTTATCTGAATTATCGTCTTTTTTGAAAACACATAGCGTTAGCTCAACACATAATATTGATGCAAAGGACCTCAAGAAATGGAGCTAACTACTGGAGATTATTATGGGAAAACATGACATTCTGGTGTTCAAGCCGTATCCTTTCAAGGTAGGTGAGAAACTAAACATCGAAGAGGGACCCCGCAGGGGTGACTGGGAAGTGATCGGTATCAGTGAACATAAAGTTAAACTCCGTTGTCCGGTTTCGTTTCGGGAGTTCGAATGGCGCCATTTTTGCTACTTCGTTGAGGAGCGTAAAGGGGCTATTTGGCCTCAATGACAGATCAGAGGGAGCATTACATCCTTTCTCATGTCCATAACACTTTGAAATAAAAGCGTCCAGAGACTCAAAGATTCTGTGGATGGCATGGTTATCCGAACCGTTTTTGGGGGTACGTGTTCACCGGGTACGCTCCCCCGCTTCACTTTGGTGTCTGCGTGTCTGGTCATTTCAATAACTTAGCAGCGGTGGCATTCCTGCCTCCTCCGCGTTCTCCCGCGAAAAGCATGCGGGAGCTGCGGTCTCCCCCACTGCTAAGTAATTGAAATGACAAAGCCACTTTGTCAATATCGTTACACGGGGAAGCGTACCCGGTGAACACGTACTTCTGGGGGACATGAAGAATTTATCTAACTTTAAATAATATTAAAGAATAATTGTGGAATTTATAAGAATTCTTGCCATTGCAGTGGCTCTGGCCATGGATGCTTTTGCGGTTTCAATAGCGATCGGTGTAAACTTAAAAAATGTCAATTCGAGACAATTGTTCCGTTTGTCCTGGCATTTCGGACTGTTCCAAGCCCTCATGCCAATTATCGGTTGGAGTGCGGGTTTATCTATACGGCGCTATATTGAACATTACGATCATTGGATCGCTTTCGGCTTGCTGGCATTTGTGGGCGCCCACATGATTAAAGAGGCCTTCCAGGATGGTAAGGCCGAAAAACCGATAAAAGATTATACAAAAGGAATGACATTGGTGATGCTTTCGGTGGCAACCAGTATTGACGCTCTTGCTGTGGGCTTCAGTCTATCTTTGCTGAAGATATCGATTTGGATGCCGGCCTTGATTATTGGCATCGTAGCAGGTACATTTACCCTCATTGGAATGCGGATTGGCGAACGCATCGGCGCTGCCAAGCGGTTAAGTCT
This sequence comes from uncultured Desulfobacterales bacterium, assembly GCA_937998305.1. Taxonomy (GTDB): domain Bacteria; phylum Desulfobacterota; class Desulfobacteria; order Desulfobacterales; family UBA11574; genus UBA11574. Next base: position 17,157 of record CALLDL010000004.1, read on the forward strand.
TTATGCCGAAACCATCGGCGGGGTTGTTTTGATAGGTATCGGACTCAATATTTTACATGAACATGGTGCGTTATTCGCTTTTTTAAACTGAATCGTATGGCTACAGTCAGCTAAATAACGGTATGGGTTCACGGGGTGTGCTCCTCCGTTTCACTCCGGTGTCTATGTGTCTGGTCATTTCAATGACTTAGCAGCGGTGGCATTCCTGCCCCCTCCGCGTTCTCCCGCGAAAAACATGCGGGAGCCGCGGTCTCCCCCACTGCTAAGTCATTGAAATGACGAAGCCACTCCGCCAACCCGCCTGCCATGCATGGCACGAGCGGGCAGGTATCGTTACACGAGGAAGCACACCCCGTGAACACATACAAATAACGCACGGAGGGATATCGATGTCGATACTTACAATGGGAATCATCGCCAGCACACTGGCTGGCCTGGCTACCGGTGTTGGCGCCTTGCCGGCGCTTGTTTTTAAGAGTGTTTCCGATAAGATTCTAAATACCATGCTTGGGGGGGCTGCAGGCGTGATGCTGGCAGCCACTTCTTTTTCGTTAATTGTTCCAGGGATAGAATATGGCAATCAGGCATGGCCGGGTTATGGTGTTTATATCGTTGTTTTTGGGATGCTGTTTGGTGCTGTCTTTTTAGACCGTATTGATAAATGGCTGCCCCATGAGCATTTTGTCCTCGGACATGAAGGCCCTTCCAGTTCCTTGAAAAGAATTTGGCTCTTTATCATTGCCATTACCATTCACAACTTTCCTGAGGGACTTGCAGTGGGGGTTGGGTTTGGAAGCGGAGATATTGGGGCGGGAACCAGTCTTGCCATCGGAATCGGGCTTCAGAACATGCCGGAAGGTTTGGCTGTTGCCATGCCTTTGATCGGCCTGGGTTACAGCCGATGGCGCGCTATAGGTATCGCTACTTTGACAGGACTGGTGGAGCCCATCGGCGGTGTTCTGGGGGTTGCAGCCGTCACCGTTTTTAACCCCGTCCTCCCGTTTGGCCTGGCGTTTGCAGCCGGCGCCATGTTGTTTGTTATTAGTGATGAAATTATACCGGAAACCCATTCCAAAGGAAAATCGCGTCTAGCAACCTTTGGTGTCATGATCGGATTTGTGATCATGATGGCGCTGGACAATCTTTTGGGATAATTCTCCCTAAAGTATTATTTTGAGAATGAAGGTTGATGAACTCGTAAAAAGTCAAAATTCGACGCCAAAGTAAAAAGCCTCAAATTCCCCCGCATAAAACCAGCGGGATAAAAAGGAGTGCAAATTTCAGGGAATGCAGCGCAGCGCAGAAGTTGGACTTTTTACGAAGCCGTCAAGGTTAATCTTCTGTGATAATCAGTATCCTATTAAGATCTTCGGGTTGGAATTCTTCGATGATCTTACCTTATTGTCTACGACGGGAGGACACCATGGATCAAGATATATATGATGTTATTATTTTAGGTACCGGACCTGCCGGGCTTCAGGCGGCCATCCATGCTGCACGGACCAAAGTTTCGGTTTTGGTTATGGGACGCGAGCACAAATCGAGTCTTTTTAGAGCCCATGTGGAAAATTACTGTTGCATCACTGGAATTTCAGGGGGAGAACTTCTCCGACAGGGTGTCAAGCAGGCACTGGATTCCGGAGCCCGTTTTTTACATGAAGACGTTATAAAAACATCGAAGGACAATGAGGAGTTTATCGTTGTTACTGAAAGTGACAAAACCCTAAAGACACGAACCCTTATTATGGGCATGGGGGTTTCCCGGAACCGTCTGGGCGTTCCCGGTGAAAAGAAATATTTCGGACAAGGCGTGAGTTACTGTGTGGACTGCGATGCAAATTTTTACAAAGGCAGCACGGTGGCCGTGGTTGGCAATGAATCGGCCGCAGTTTCAGGGGCATTGACACTGTTGTTTTACGCAGACAAAGTCCATCTCGTTTCTGATGAACTTCAGGTTTCCGAGCGGCTTAAATATCAAATTCAAGAATCGGATGTTGATATTCATCTCGGACATAAGGTTACAGAGATCATTGGTGATAATACCGTTAGAGGTTTGATTATGAACAATGGTCAAAAGTTGAATGTGGATGGCGTATTTATCGAGACTGGTGCCAAGGGAGCGGTGGAGTTGGCCGCGACATTAGGTGTTGCTTTGGATCCTGAAAAGTTTCAATATATTGTTACGGATAAGCAGCAGCAGACCAATATCAAAGGCATTTACGCCGCCGGAGACATATGCGGGCCGCCGTGGCAGATGGCCAAAGCTGTGGGGGAGGGCTGTGTCGCAGGTCTCGCTGCAGCCAAATATGCAAAAAAGATGAAAAAAAATCAACCCAAGGTTGAATCAAGACCGCTTTTGTCCAACGACACATGATGTCCCTGGCCCCGGGTAACCTTCACAGATCCAAGGTCTGACAGGATAGATTTTACACAACGCATTTTCCATACTGTATTTCAGAAAGGGACAAGGTGCTGCGTTATACTCGGTATTTTCGATTTCTCCGGAATATTCGTTCCTAACAAAACCATATAAATCAATAAAATCCTCAAAGTTCATGTCCAGATAATCCGCAGCAAGGCGAGGATCCAGTTCAGACCATGGAATGCCAATCTTTTTACAGCAATTTCCGCATCTTTTGCAGTTGAATTTCATTGTCATATTATCGTACGGCACCAAAATACAAAGTGATCTCTATTCAGATTCGTAAATGTTTGAAGCGATATCCGGGAAATTTTTTAAAAAACGGTATAATGTGGCCCGTCCCACACCCAGATATCTTGCAGCTTTGGCCTTATTTCCGCCGCTTCGAATCAGAGCTTCTTTTACGATTTTCGAATCCAGCCTCAGAGACGGTCCACGGGATAACCGATTATTTTCCTTCTTTTTCAATTCCATAGGGAGGTGAACAGGTTGAATAATTTTTCCTCTGGATTTTATAAGTGCATAATGAATGGCACTTTGAAGCTCCCGGACATTCCCGGGCCAGGGGTAATCAATCATAACGGATAGCGCGCTTTCGGAAATGCTTTTTGTTTTTTGTCCTTTATAAGCGATTTTTTCGAGAAAGTTGTTGACGAGGAGAGGAATATCATTTTTACGCTTTCTCAGCGGCGGTAAATGAATGGGAACCACGCTGATCCGATAGTATAAATCATCACGGAAATTCCCCTTTTCCACTTCGTGTTTCAGGTTTCGATTTGCAGCGCTGATAATTCGAACATCCACTGAAATGGTTTTTTCACCCCCCACCCGTTCGAATTTGCCTTCCTGTAGAACCCTCAGCAACTTTGCCTGCATCACTTTGGGCAAATCTCCTATTTCGTCCAGAAACAGCGTGCCGCCGTTTGCCATTTCAAATCGGCCCTTTCTGTCTCTCAAGGCTCCGGTAAAAGAACCCTTCACGTGACCGAAAAGCTCGCTTTCCAGCAATCCCTCGGGCAGAGCCCCGCAATTGACCGGTACGAAAGCTTTATGCACACGTAGGCCTTCGTTATGTATGGCATGGGCTACCAGTTCTTTTCCGGTACCGCTTTCTCCCTGAATGAGGACAGGAATATCAACTTCAGTAATCTCTCTTATCATCTCGAAGATGTCTTTCATCTTCGGGTCGCGTCCGATGATTCCGGAAAAGCGATGCTCATCCAATTTTTGATGAGTAATGTCTTGAACGGTTCCAAGGGAGCGTAACGGGTTTCCATTCGCATCGTATATGGTCCGACATTTTTCATGCACATATTTCAATGTATTGTTTTTAAGGAGCAGCCTGTGAACCATATCATAGCCTGTCTTTTTTTTTAATGAATCCTTAAACGCCTTGTCTACAGCCTTCTTGTCTTCAGGATGCACGGAATCGAGAAAGGCTTCATAAGTTGCCCCAAATTCTTGAGGATTTGAATCAAAAATACGATAAATTTCGTCGGACCAATATAACGTATCGTTAACCAAATCCAATTCCCAATGCCCTATATTTGCGATCCTTTCGGCTTCTTTCAATCTCTCTTCGCTTCTTTGAATGGCTTTTTTGCTTCCTTCCAGCTCTGCGATCTTTTTTTTCAGTACAGCAATCTTTTTTTCCAATTCTTTATAGGTTGGTTTTCTGCTCATGGAAAGATTCTCCGAACCCTTTGGAATAACCGTTCATTCAAGATCATCGTTTCAAAAGGCGTTAAGATTAATAAGTTGCTTTGGGTTTTGAATAATAAGAATGCGAGGCGTTATTTAAAGAGTCAATAAGATTTAGGGATCAAAATTTGCAACTGCTGATATTAACTATATTTTCTATACACTTTTGATGAAATTTGTCAATGGAAATCTGAAAAAGATGTTCGCTGGTATACGTATTTTGAAGGATCATAGAGAATTGACATGTTCATAAAATCATACTATTAACTAGCATAACATTATAACGGGTTAACCTGTTCATATTCCAAAAACAGGGTGATATATTGTGGAAAAAGCGTCTGTTTTTAAAGAAACATATCAAAATTATTTGGATCGGATTGGCAAAATTGATCTCGATTCAAGAGCCGAAAAATTAGGGGGGCGTGTTGAAAAAGATGAGATGGTTCTTTCCTTTTTCGGGAAACCTTACAGGATATCAAGCCGGGGGATAACAGACCCGTCCGGCAAACAGCCGCCTATGGGAATCAGTGTCGTTCTATGCAAATACTTGCTTCTATGTCCGGATATACCTTCTCTGGACAAGGAATGGGCCTCCTATAGAGACTTTAAAGATACCGCTCCTTTGGTTCATAGCTTCGTGAATCATACAGAACGACCGATTGTCCGAGATTATTCGAATCGCCTAAAAGATCTGGCAGCGGCATGTGAAAAACTTGGTGGGAGAGATCCGGGTTTAGATCTTAATTATCAACTTATCATGAAACTCTATCCGCTGCCGAAAGTTCCCGTGCTTTTACTTTTTGATGATGTGGATGAAGAATTTCCGGCCCAGTGCAAGGTTCTTTTCGAAAGACGTGCGGAACATTACCTGGACCCCGAGTGTTTGGCGATTGTAGGCACGCTTCTTAATAATTTTCTGAAAAATTAAAGTGGATTTGCTAAATTCCATACCTGTCCCGCAGCCGGTGTGATAATTCCTGCACAACCTGAAACGCCTTTTCAACGGTCTTTTCTCCGTCTGGGTTGACCAGACAGCAGGTTGCCGGAGATAAGAGACTTCTCGATATTAAAAACTCTTTATCGATGCCGTTAACATCCAATAAATCCCACAACGCTGACAGCCTTGTTTCCAGCGAACCGATATCTTCAGCTTCAAAAGGCTCAAAATTTGTGGGTACAATCCCCCATGCAATGACCCCGCCGCGGTCAAGGAATTGTTTTATCGATCCAGAATACGATGAAAATACTTCTCCATTTTGGTATATATCCAGAGAAAGGATGTCAAGATCAAGATTCAAAAGGAAATCCCAGTCCGGATTTCCACACAAATGAATACCGCGAGGTCTTTGCACCATAGAGAAAAAGTGCTCCAGATCGTCTTTGGCCTTTATGTTGTCATAACCCGAAAGTGCACTGAATAAAAATTGCAGTCCCGGTTCATCAACAAACATAAATGCATTAGGATTCATTTTTTGAAGCCTTTGCAGCTGGACATTGATGCGCTTTGCCATAAATTCGAGCATAAAAGAACGTATGGTGTCTTCAAAGAGAATCGGTCGGTCATCCTGGTCAAGTATATTTAAGCCAAAACTGACGGGTCCTTCCAGTTGCCCTCTTATGGCAGGTCGGTCGGAAAGGTTCATTTCTAGAAATTTATGATAAACTACCGAATACGCTTTGCTGATGTCAAAGTATTCAGGTTCGTCAAAATGGGCCATGGTCTCTTCAAATTCATTGATAAACTTATCCATGGAAAAACGAAGGGTTCGTTTTTCCATATCCAGAAGAATCCCGGGGAAATGTTCGGCGGCCTGAACATACATGTCTTCATAGTAGCTGACGTGTGGCAGCTGAGGCCAGAATGGAATATCCATGGATAGGGCGAATTCGAGTGCCCTGTCAGCATCTTTATGAGGCATGACAGCCATGGCGGTTGTATTAAGATCTCCGGGGATTGTCATAACATTCCTCTTCACAAAATATTTTTCCGGATAGCTACACTGTATTGGCGTTGCTGAAAATAAAGCATGCGAAAAATGAGTTTTTAAGAAAAAAAGATTCTCGCCAATTCTTTTTCAGAAAGTATCTTTTCCTCTCGTACAATGTCGATGATGGTTTTGCCCATTTCATGGGCCTTGTTTGCAATGGTAGCGGCCTTGTCATATCCGACATGGGGCACCAGATAGGTTGCCATGGCCAGGCTTTTTTCGATGTTGGCGGCACATTTTTGTCGATTGGCGCGAATCCCACTGATACATTTTTCAGCTAAAAGCTTGGTTCCAGAAGAAAGAAAGGCTATGGATTGCAGAAGGTTATAGGCAATCACCGGCAGCATTACATTTAGTTCAAAATTGCCCGCCTGTCCGCTTATGGTAATTGTGGTGTCGTTTCCCATGACCTGAGCGCATACCTGAATGACAGCTTCCGGAATAACCGGATTAATCTTTCCGGGCATAATAGAAGACCCGGGTTGAAGAGAAGGGATCGATATTTCACCCAGCCCGCACCTGGGCCCGGATGCAAGCCATCGGATGTCATTGCAAATTTTAACCAGACTGCCGGCGATGGTTTTTAAGGCGCCGCTGGTTTCGACTGCAGCGTCCTGTGCGCCCTGGGCTTCAAAATGGTTTTCTGCTTCCCTAAAGTTGAATTTTGAATGTTTCGAGATCAGGACAACAACTTTTTTTGCAAAATCAGGATGGGTGTTCAAGCCGTTTCCAACAGCGGTTCCGCCCAGGGCAAGTTCTGAGAGATGGTCTTGGGCGGTCTCAATTCTTTTTATGGCAAGCGCTGTTTGTCGTTCATATCCTGAAAACGCCTGACCCAAAAATATGGGTACGGCATCCTGTAGATGGGTTCTTCCAATTTTTTTCAGATCTTTAAATTCGACGGCTTTATCTGAAAGGCTTCTTTTGAGACTGACCAATGAAGGAATAAGATTCTTTTTAATAAGGGTTAATGCAGAGATATGGATGGCAGAAGGGATAACGTCATTGCTTGATTGTCCGAGATTGACATGATCATTGGGATGAACCGGAAATTTCCCTCCTTTTTTCCCTGTAACAATTTCGTTTGCCCTTGATGCGATGACCTCGTTCACGTTCATGTTCGTTGAAGTGCCTGATCCAGTTTGAAATACATCCACCACAAACTGGTCGTCCAATTTTCCTTGCATAATTTCCTTGGCGGATGTCACAATGGGTTCTGATACCTTTTTGTCAAGAAGGCCCAGTTCATGGTTCACCATTGCAGCACATTGTTTTATGAGAGCAAGAGAATAAATAAATGAAGCGTGAAATCTAAGATCGCTGACAGGAAAATTGTTAACCGCCCTCTGGGTACTTGCTCCAAAATACGCATCTTCCGGAACTTCTATGGTTCCCAATGAATCTTTTTCTTTTCTGTATTTCATAATAAACGCATTCCTTATTTAGTTTCCATCCAGAAATGGCCCTTTTCCGCAATCTCTGCGTCAATCTGCGGAATTGCTTGTGCGGCGTACAACTTGTACGCCTCCGCGCAATTCCTTGATTTCCTTGACTTTGCGAAAAATTGCTAATTTCTGCATTGGAAACTTAAATTGTGTCCAATATAGATTTATGGATGGACACTATTTAATAAATTTGCTTACGTTAGATTAAGGCCATACCTTCACCCGGATAAATGGTGCGATCCTCTAGCGGTGTTGCCTTTTTGACTTCCGGCCAATGACCGGCTTGAGGAGCGACACCTTCTTCGGCAATTGCCGTGGGATTTTTGTCTTTCATCTTGGGAGACTTTCGTATGTCCAAACCGGCAACCGGTGCGCTGAACTCAATGGGGATATTGTTCGGATCAAAAGCATAGATTGAATGAATAAACCCATGATCGATAACTTCCGAAACCCAAAATCCGGCTGTTTCAAGTTTGTCCTTAAGTTCCCATAGATCATCATCACTTTCAACACCCAAAGAAACATGGTCAAATATAAAGGAACCTCTGACCGGCATGCCATGATCTTTTTCGGGCATTTTTTCGACGTCAGGCCACTCAAAAAAGGCAATCATGTCATACTCGGAAAGTTCAAAAAAATAATGTCTGTATTTCGGCCCGCCGAGTCCCGCCACAAGGCGCAATCCCAACAAATCCCGCCAGAATCGAATGGTGGTATCCATATCTCGGGTAGCCATTGCCAGATGATTAATCCCTGTGTATTTTGCCATCTTACCGTCCTCTTAAAAAAGATAATTCATTCCGCTCTCCAAGGCGTAGGCTCTCCGTGCCGGAGGCTGATAAAAGGATATCATAAAAACTCACCAACCCTTGTCCTTAGAATACAATAACTGTGCCAGCCCGGGAAACAAACTTGTGAAATATTTGGCATGAGCATTGCATTTAAATTAAAATAAGTTTGGTATGCGAATTATTTCTTGGGTCGTTTATAGATCGTCATAATCTTTTACTCGTCAAAAAACGAATTGTTTTTGTAACATATCGTATCAACCTTTTTATAAACCCATTCATAGGAGGTGCAACATGTCGCCCAAACGGTATAAAGTTGAAACATCCTGTCCTCAATGCGGATGCAGTGCTGTTACACATCTGTCTACACAAGAAATCAAAGAAAGATATGGAGATGTAGCAAATGTTGAAATGGATTGTGGCGAATGCTTAATCAAGTATGAGGCTGATATGAAAACTGCATGCCCTGAATGGGATAAGGACTGTAGAATAAAAGAATAATTCAAGATTTCGAAAGGCATGAAAAAATGATTTATGACTTTACTGCAGACGACGTGTTTGAGATGGCTGAGGAACTTGAAAGAAATGGCGCTAAATTTTATGGAGATGCCGCTCAAAACGCAGACAACCCTGAGTACAAAAAGCTTCTTGTTGGGCTTGCGGAAATGGAAGTCGAACATGAAAAGACATTTGTAAATTTAAGGTCGCAACTGTCGGGAAATGAAAAAGCATTAACGGCGTTTGACCCTCAAAATGAATCCGCCCTTTATCTTAAGGTTCTGGCAGATACCAAGGTGTTTTTTGAAAAAAAGATTGATTTTTCATCCATGAAAAGTGTCCTCAAGGCAGCCATCCTTGCTGAAAAAGATTCCATCGTTTTTTATCTTGGCATGAAAGAAATGGTCCCTGAACAGTATGGGAAGGATAAACTTGACAAGATTATCGAAGAAGAGATGGACCACATAAAAATACTCAGCAAAGAACTGGTTGCCCTGAAGAATCAATAAGGATCTTGTTTCATAATACAAATGTGTATCAATATTTAATGTGAGACAATTTTTAGACTTTTGGAATGCTTTTAATACAGTTTCGTTTTCATGTTTTTGTCATTTCCTTTTAAAAAGACCTGACCACCGAACTGGAAAAAATGAATAAAGATTGATTAAAATTTTGATAGCTTATGGAGACCCTGATACGTGAGACGCTGCAATTATAATATTAAAAAAACATTGAATCTAGTGGATGAAATGATCAGAGTCGCAGATAAGGGCGACATTGAGCGAGAAGATAGCGGCTGTGGTATTCTTTACGGTGTATTGCGTGATTCGGCCTATAAAGTGAAAAAACTGGCGGAACAGGAAAAAGAAAAACACATAGCAAAAGGGTGGTGGATGGAAGAGTCCGACAGCTAAAAAATGGCGAGAGATGTATTGTATCACTGGTAGCATTTAATTTTTTAAAAATAACTAACAAACACATAAAAGGAGGCGTTTAATATGGCGTTAAAAGGGACCCAAACAGAGAAAAATCTTTTAACTGCATTTGCAGGGGAGTCGCAGGCAAGAAATCGATACACCTATTTTGCCAGTCAGGCTAAAAAGGATGGCTATGTTCAAATATCTGATATATTTATAGAAACAGCCAATCAGGAAAAAGAGCATGCCAAGCGGTTTTTTAAATTTTTAGAGGGCGGAGAGGTTGAAGTCGCTGCGGCATTTCCAGCCGGAGTTATTGGAACGACCTTCGAAAACCTGAAAGCAGCCGCGGCAGGAGAACATTATGAGCATACCGAGATGTATCCCGGTTTTGCCAAAGTTGCCCGCATGGAAGGGTTTGAAGCCATTTCTGAGGTTTTTGATGCGATTTCAGTTGCTGAAAAACAGCACGAGAAACGGTATGTTGATCTTGCCGCCAACATAGAGGCCGGAAAGGTATTTAAAAAAGACGAAACCGTAACTTGGCGATGCCGAAACTGCGGATATCTCCATGAAGGTGAGCAGGCTCTGGAATTGTGTCCGGCTTGTGCACATCCCCAGGCCCACTTTGAACTGCTTGGTGAAAACTGGTAGGGCTGGTTTAGACGGTTGAACCTGCAGGCCCGTTTACCGGTAACCCTTATTCGGTAAAGGATGTGATGAATTTAATGTCTCTGATTTTAACTGTCATTAAAAACAATCGAAATATTTTATTTTAAAAGGAGGAAAGAGAAATGGCGGAAAAACTTGAAGTTTATAAATGTGAAATTTGTGGAAATATCGTAGAGGTTCTCCATGGTGGTGGCGGAGAGCTGGTGTGCTGTGGGCAGCCCATGGTCCAGATGGTTGAGAACACGGTTGATGCAGCCAGAGAGAAACATGTGCCGGTTATTGAAAAAGTTTCGGGCGGCATAAAAGTTAAAGTCGGTGATGTTCCGCATCCTATGGAAGAAAAACATTATATTGAATGGGTTGAAATCATAGCAGACGGTAAGGCTTACAGACAATTTCTCAACCCCGGGGAGGCCCCTGAGGCAACATTTGATATGGAAACCGATCAAGTTACAGCACGTGAATACTGCAACATCCATGGTTTGTGGAAAGGATAATATCGATGCTATCAGATAGAATGCAAAAAGCACTCAATGGGCAGGTGAATGCCGAACTTTATTCTTCTTACCTATACTTGTCGATGAATGCCTACTTCAAATCTGTTAATCTTGACGGGTTTGCCAGCTGGATGAATGCACAGGCTCAGGAAGAACTAATGCATGCCATGAAACTTTATGAGTTTATCAATCAACGTGGTGGGAGAGCTCTTCTCGCTGCAATTGAAACACCTCCCGCCCAATGGGATTCTCCTCTGGCTGTGTTTGAAGACACGTTAAAACATGAACAGAAGGTGACCGGGCTCATCAATGGCTTGGTTGAAATTGCTATGGAAGAACGTGACCATGCGACACAGATATTTCTCCAATGGTTCGTGACCGAACAGGTAGAAGAAGAAGAGAGTGTCGGTAATGTGCTGGAGCAGCTCAAACTGCTGGGTGATGCCAAACAAGGTCTTTTTATGATGGATCGAGAACTGGCAACACGACAGGCTCCGGATATGCCCATTGAATCAGAATAAAGAGCACGACATTTACCTGAAAAGGAGGTGATCTTATTATGCCTAACTGGAGATGTTCAAACTGTGGGTATGCGCTAGAGACCGATGCACCACCGGATCAATGTCCTTCTTGTAAAGAAAAATGTGAATTTCTTGACAATACCTGTTATACGCCGGATTGTGAATTTGAGGGCACTGACAAACGAATAAAATAAGGTGGCATAGCGCTTAAGGAGAAAATATAATGGCTAAAGTACTTGTTGTATGTGCCACAAGAACCGGAGAAACTCTTAAAATCGGTGAACTCATCGCCGAAGGTATTCGGGTGTCCGGTCATGAAGCAAATGTGGTAAAGATCAATACAATAAAAAAAGAAACCGATTTACAGGGGTATGACGGCCTTGTATTTGGATCGGCCACGTATCATGGCGATATGATTCAGACCATGAAGACCGCTCTTTTTCTTGCTGAAAAGGCTGGCCTTGAAGGGAAAGTGGGGGGTGCTTTTGGTGCATTTGGATGGAGTGGAGAAGCACCGGATCGCATTTTCGACACCATGAAAAATATTTTTAAAATGAATATGGTTGGTGGTCCGTTGAGGCTCAAAGCGAGTTCTCTGGGCGGAGGGGTCCAGATGGCTCAGGACTATGGCCGTGAAATCGCCGAGAAGTTATAATTAGGGTTTTTGGCAACAGTATAGTTCTTTTAGAGGCCTAAAGTTCCAAGATGGTTTTATTTTAACTACTTTACAATGTTTAAACAGGAGAAGATTATGTCTACACCGCAACATTGCCCGGGGTTTCAAAATTTTAAGACCTTAAAATCATTTGCATGCAAATGCCCGAGTTGTGGCCAAGAAGTGGAAATTTTTTCAGATGAGTTTGACAGAACCCATGTGTGCGAGGGCTGCAAAGAGCAGATAGACTTTACCCAGTGCACGCTGGAAGGGGCGGCATAACTTACCGACTCTGATTTCAGCAGCCCATGTATACTTTTCTTAAGTTGTGAATAAATCATAGTTTGGCAATGATTCTAAAATGTTCTGAATTTTTGTCGCTACTTGGGCAGGGCAGACTGCTCCAAGAAACGACTGTTTCTATGTATCGTGAATTCCTGAAAAATCCGCCTTCAATCTAAACCGAAACGGTATTTAAGCTTTGATTTTATAGCTTTTTCAGAAACGGATCATTTTCAAACAGATAAAGATATTATCTCAAGTTTCACATCCAAAAACTTCAGTAACTTTAATACAGCGTAGCAGGTCTTAATAAATCTATTTTAAGCCTAGTGCATCAAATGTTTTTTAGAACCTATCTCAAAAACAATCTAAGTTCCCATGGCGGCGTTGTGGAACGGTTCAAAATGCTCACATACTATGTGTATGCTCCGCTTTTTCACCGCTCCACGCCCCCGATTCTCGGGATTTCGCAACGCTCAACTTGCTTTTTGTTGAACTCTAACCTTATTTTTGAGATTAGGCTCTAGTAATGTCCGGTGTGAAACTTGAGAATATATTTGTATGCTGTATTTAAAAAGGAGATGCTCATGGATGTGGTATTGCTTTCGCGTTTGCAGTTTGCGGCCGCCACCATGTTTCACTTTTTATTTGTTCCTTTTACCCTCGGTTTATCGTTTTTGGTGGCCTATATGGAAACCAAATACGTCAAGACCGGGGACGAAACCTACCTTCGCATGACAAAATTTTGGGGCAAGCTGTTCCTCATTAATTTTGCCGTGGGTGTCGTCACCGGGATAACTTTAGAATTTCAATTTGGAACCAACTGGTCCCGCTATTCAGCTTTTGTCGGGGATATCTTTGGTTCCCTTCTGGCTATCGAAGCAACCACTTCCTTTTTTCTGGAATCGACCCTCATCGGTGTTTGGATTTTCGGCTGGAAAAAACTCTCCAAAAAGGCTCACGCTGCGGTGATGTGGTTGATTGCTGTTGCGTCAACCTTTTCGGCGGTCTGGATACTTATCGCCAATGCCTGGATGCAAAACCCGGTTGGATATACCATCCGGGACGGCCGGGCCGAACTGGTTGATTTTGCTGCTGTTTTGTTTCAAAAATACGCCATCTTTAAATTTGTCCATACGGTCAGCGCCGCTTATGTGCTGAGCGCCTTTTTTGTCATGGGGGTTAGCGCTTATCATTTGTTAAAAAAACAACATATCGATTTTTTTACGCGATCTTTCAAAATCGCTCTGGGATTCGGCATCATTTTTTCTTTTATAGTGGTCATCATGGGTGACATTAACGGTGTCATCGTTGCTGAAAAACAGCCCACCAAGCTCGCGGCAATGGAATCTCTCTGGGAAACCACCACCCGGGCGCCGGTCTATTTTTTTGCTCTTCCGGATGAAGAGAACGAAAGAAATAAAATTGAAATCGGCGCCATACCCGGTGTGCTTAGTTTTCTGGTCAAACACGATATCAATGCAAAGATACAGGGCTTGAAGGATTTTCCCAGGGAGGAAAGACCACCGGTGTTAATTACATCTTTTGCCTTTAAAGGGATGGTCGGCCTGGGTTTTTACTTTATTATAGCTACCATTCTCGGCTGGTGGAAACGCAACCGACTGGTGGACAGTCCTAAATATTTAAAGCTCATGCTGTTGTCCATTCCCCTGCCGTATATGGCTTGTGAACTGGGTTGGGTTGTGGCAGAAGTGGGTCGTCAACCATGGATCGTGTATGGTCTGATGAAGACGTCTGATGCAGCCTCTCCCATAGCTACATCTCAGGTATTGACTTCGCTGATTGCGTTTATTGTGGTGTATGGTTTGTTGGGTGTTACCGGATTTTATTTGATTGCCAAAAACGCTTTGAAGGCTCCCGAGCTCACCACCGACAACTAGCAATCCGAAAACCCCGGCGATATAAAAATACTGGAGGAGAAAATGGTTTTACAAACGATATGGTTTTTTCTATGGGGTCTTTTATGGGCGATATTCTTTATGACGGACGGATTCGATTTTGGGATCGGAACGCTTTATCCCTTCTTGGGCAAAACCGATCGGGACAAACGGATTATGATTAATGCACTGGGACCCTTGTGGGACGGAAATGAAGTGTGGCTGATTACCGCCGGAGGGGTTACTTTTGCAGCCTTTCCCCTGGTATATTCTGTTATGTTTTCATCTCTTTATTCAGCGTTGATGCTGATTTTATTTGCCCTTATTCTTCGGGGTGTTTCTTTTGAATTTCGCGGCAAAGTCGATGACCCCCGCTGGCGAAAGATCTGGGACACCTGCATTTTTGTTGGAAGCTTTGTGCCTGCACTCCTTTTTGGCGTTGCCTTTGCAAATATTTTCCAGGGCATTCCCTTCGATCACAATGGGGTCTACCATGGAACACTCTTTACACTGTTAAATCCATATGGTCTTTTGGGCGGCATTCTCTTTGTTCTCCTTTTTATGATTCACGGTGCTTTGTGGATTTCCATAAAATCAGAAGGAGATCTCCAAGAAAGAGCTATTTCCACTGTCAAAAAACTCTGGCCGATCCTTCTTGGAGTGGCGGTTATTTTTTTAATCGCCAGCAAGTTCTCCACCCGTCTGTATGATAACTATATTGAACATCCCACTTTTTTTATCGTCATAGTGATGACGGTTCTCGCGCTTTTGAGCGTCAGATTTTTCCTTGTGAGGAAAACTTTTTTCAAAGCCTGGTTCGCTTCAGCATTGACCATTGTGGGCGCCACGTTTTTCGGCGTGATCGGGCTTTACCCGAACCTGTTTCCCTCCAGCCTGAACCCCAGGTACAGCCTTACCGCATACAATGCCTCTTCAAGTCCTTTAACATTGAAAATTATGCTGATTGTTGTTATAATTTTTATCCCTGTTGTCATCGGCTATCAAATTTGGGCATATAACCTTTTTAAAGGCAAAGTGACGGAAGAGGATCTTGCCCATGATGAAGCCTATTAGATATTAGTGTTTTAATCTTTGTGAAAGTTACGCTTATGAAATCAAAAATTGTTGTGTTGTGGGTCGTGTTCGTGCTTGTTTATGGTGGCGTCATCTTTGCTGGTATTGAAAAAAAAGGCCCGGAACAAATAACCCTTGACGGAGGCCAAAAAGGCGTGGTTGGTTTTCCCCATCGACAACATCAAACGACGCTGGGTGACTGCAACATCTGTCATAATATATTTCCCCAGAAGTTGGGCGTCATCGAGGATTTGAAAAACCAGGGCAGACTGGCGAAAAAACGGGTCATGAATCATTGCAGGGCGTGCCACCGCAACCGGGTCAAGCATGGCCAAAAGGCCGGCCCGACTTCCTGCCAGAAATGTCATAAAAAATAAAAGAGGTTTAGCTGATGATGATTCTTGGATTTCAAGGGAGTCCCCGAAAAAAAGGAAACACCAACTATCTTTTATCCGTCTTCATGGACGAGGCTGAGATTTTAGGTGCTCAAACCCGTATCATTAATGTATCCAAAAAAAATATTGTGCCGTGTATAGGCTGCGGTTATTGTGAAAAGAAGGGCTACTGTATCACTACAGATGATGATATGACCAATGAAATCTACCCGTTGCTTCGGGAGGCGGATGTTGTTGTTTTGGCGGCGCCCATATATTTTTATAACGTTCCCGCTCAGCTAAAGGCCCCCATCGATCGTACTCAGACGCTATGGTCCAGGAAATATAAGTTGAAACTGACCGATCCGGCGAGACATTACCGGCGTGGATTTCTTCTTGCCCAAGGTGCGACAAAGGGAAAGAATCTTTTTGAAGGTGTCGACCTTACGGCAAAATATTTCTTTGATGCGGTGGGAGCGGGGTTCAACGGGAGCTTAACCTACCGGCACATAGAATATACCGGGGATATGGAAAAGCATCCCACCGTTCACAAAGATGTGACAGCTTCCGTGAAGGAACTTCTGGCCCCTCTTTTGGGCAGAAAAAAAATATTATTCGCCTGTCGGGAAAACGCCTGTCGAAGCCAGATGGCCGCAGCATTTGCGCAACATCTTGCCGGTGATAAATTTGAAGTTATTTCAGCCGGCAGCGAGCCTGTGGAAAAAATAAATTTGGATATGGTCAAGGCCATGGCGGAAAAAGGGATCGATATGGGATTTCGCAAAACCCGATTCCTGGATAAGGCGGCATCAGAGTTGCAGCCGGATATGATCATTACCATGGGTTGTGATGAAGCATGTCCTTTTATTCCAGGTATGCAGCGGCTGGACTGGGATCTACCCGATCCGGCCGGAAAACCGATGGATGTTATGCGCAATGTTCGTGACGAAATTGAAAAAAAGGTTAAAGCTCTTGTCAACAGCACATTGAGCTAAAAAATTAAAAGGAGAAATATCATGCCCGTTCAGTTGAAAGTCAAAGACATGATGATTCCCATAGGTGATTATGCAGTTACAACTGCCGATAAACCTCTGAAAGAAGCCGTTCCAGAGCTGATGAAAATCTATTGTCAGGTGGAAACTGGAAAATGTACGGAAGCAGGACACAGAACCAGCCTTGTCCTTGATGCTCAGGGTGAACTTGTGGGGATTCTCGATTTTAAAAGCATTTTAGAAGTGATGATTCCGGAAATTGCAGGAGGAATCAGCGGAAAATTGCATGCACTGGGTGTTTCAATCGCTTTTGCAGAAGCCGATGCCCATGACATGGACCATGCAAAACACGGGTTTAGATCCAGAGTCAGACAGAACGCGCAAACCCATGTTAGAGACGTGATGCTTAAAATAAGAGGGACCATAGATGCCGACGCCGGATTTCTGGATGCCCTTAAAATGATCTACCGCAACAAAATTACCATTTTACCCGTGTACGAAGAGGAGAAACTGGTGGGCGTTCTGCGGGATTCAGATCTGTTTCTGGTTGCAGCAAATGTTCTTATAGAATGATAAATTTTGAAATGATACTTAAGGAGGAATAAATGGCCGAACCTGAAGAGATGTATCAATGTCAGCAAGTTAGTTGTGGATATATTTATAACCCTGACAAGGGAGATCGAAAAGGAAAAATTCCCAAAGGGACCCAGTTTGCCGATTTGCCGGACGACTGGAAATGTCCGGTGTGCGGTGCTGGAAAGAAAATGTTCAAACCCCTTGCCGGGCCCGGCTCAGTTGCGGCAGGTGGTTAGAATTTGATCATACCTGAAGCGTCCTTGAAATGGATTTATTTCAAAGGACTAAACCATTACATAAATTCAATAAAAGAGGAGGGTTCAAATGGACAAGTATGTATGCACGATTTGCGGTTATGTTTATGATCCGGAACAAGGTGATCCTGACAATGGTGTTGCTCCGGGCACAAAATGGGGAGATGTGCCGGATGACTGGGAATGTCCGGTATGCGGCGCATCAAAAGATGATTTTGAAAAAGAATAATAAAAGGACGGGAGGAAGATGAGACCTGTAGAAATAACAAAGGGAATCTATGATGTTGGCGTTATTGATTGGAACATCAGGGATTTCCACGGATATTCGACTTATCGAGGTACCAGTTATAACGCATTTTTAATCGTCGATGAGAAAATCGCACTCATCGACACCGTCAAGAAGAATTTTTCTGATCAACTAATTGATAATATTTCAAAAATTATCGATCCGAAAAAGATAGACTATGTCATCAGCAATCATACGGAAATGGACCATTCCGGCGGGTTGCCACGGGTGATGCACAAAGTTGGTGAGGACAAGGCGCTTTATTGTTCAAAAATGGGCGCCAAAAATCTGGCCCGACACTTTCCTCAAAAGTGGAATTATCATGCGGTTGGTACCGGCGAGGAGTTGAGTCTGGGAAACCGGACCTTGACATTTCTCGAAACCCGAATGCTTCACTGGCCGGACAGTATGTTTACCTACCTGAAGGAAGACAAAATTCTCTTTTCCAGTGATGGTTTCGGACAGCATTATGCAGGGCATGAAAGATTCGATGATCAGATCGGAGACGATATCATGCTTCACGCAAAAAAGTACTATGCTAATATTTTACTTCTTTATTCACCGTTGGTTCTAAAGCTTTTGGATACGGTTGCCCAACTGGGCCTTGAAATCGATATGATATGTCCGGATCACGGAATCATATGGAGAAAAGATCCGGGCAAGATCATCAATGCGTATGCAAAATGGGCCAAACAGGAGCAAGAGAAAAAAGCTGTCGTGGTCTACGACACCATGTGGCACAGCACTGAAGCCATGGCCGATGAGATTGCAGCGGGAATCGCCGGTGAGGGGGTATCGGTAAGACCGATACATATACGAAGCTCCCATCGCAGTGAGATTATGACGGAAATTCTCGATGCCGCGGCCATCGTTGTGGGATCGCCGACACTTAACAACCAATTGTTTCCCACGGTCAGTGATTTTCTGGTTTATATGAAAGGGCTCAAGCCTTTAAACAAAATCGGTGCCGCCTTTGGTTCTTACGGGTGGAGCGGTGAAGCGGTCAAGCTGATCAATAAAGAACTCGAAGCCATGAAATTCGACGTCATCGATCCCGGTATCAGAATTCAGTATGTTCCGGAAAAGAAGGGATTGGGAGCCTGTTTTGAACTGGGCAAAAAAATCGGACAGTCAATAAACAATAAAATATGAAAATACCGTCTGTTGATCTGGATCGATGCAATTTGTGCGGCGCTTGTATTGAGGTCTGCCCTATGGTTTTCAGACTCAATGATGCCGGATATATTGAAGTAATCGAGCTATCCTCTTATCCGGAGACGGAAGTCAATGAGGCAATAAAATACTGCCCTGAAGATTGTATCTACTGGGAAGAGGATTAAACTCGACAATCGCTCAATTTAGGTTAAAGGAAAGATGGCGTGCTTGATATGAAGAAGATGGTGTTGCTTGTGTTTAACGGTGACTCGATGTGTTTTAATTATACCTGAAGCTCCTTTGGAATCGATTTGTTTCAAAG
The DNA here is from genome assembly GCA_937998305.1 of uncultured Desulfobacterales bacterium. GTDB lineage: Bacteria > Desulfobacterota > Desulfobacteria > Desulfobacterales > UBA11574 > UBA11574. The sequence continues at coordinate 36,474 of CALLDL010000004.1, forward strand.
GACTAAACAATTACTTTCGGATTATTTAAGCCCGGAATTTCACGGGGCAAACAAATGGGCAGCAGGCAGCTCAAAAAAATACTTCCGGCACTTTTAAAAAATGAAGAATTTGAAAAGAGCCTTGAAGAGATCTGCCTCATGCCGGCTCGTAGGGTCGTCAATCCGCTTTTTTCCTTTTTTTACAATGCGGACGAATTGATCAAATGGCGTGCAGTTACGGCAATGGGTGTCGTAGTTGCGCGTCTTGCCCATGAAAATCTTGAGTCTGCCCGCATCGTCATGCGGCGACTCATGTGGAATTTAAATGACGAATCCGGAGGGATAGGCTGGGGCTCTCCAGAAGCCATGGGAGAAATCATGGCGCGTCATGACGGACTGGCCAGGGAGTATGCTTGTATGCTTGTATCCTACATTAACGAGGCAGGCAACTTTCTCGAATATGAGATGCTGCAACGTGGGGTGCTCTGGGGATTGGGCAGACTTGCCCATACGCGTCCTGAACTTGTTCGGGATGCAGCAGCTTATCTTTCTCCTTTTATGCGATCAAAAGATGCTGTCCATCGTGGTCTGGCAGCCTGGCTGGCTGGGGCGATACCTTCAGAGATGACAAAATCCTTACTCAAACATCTGGTCACCGACAAAGCAAGAATAAACATCTTCATCAACATGAATCTGGAGGAGCGTACCGTGGGGCAACTGGCTGACGAGGCGCTTACTCGCACTGTTTCTTAAAAAGTATTCATCATAGATCCACAAGTATTCAGAGGGTGTGCTTTCCCGTGTAATAATACTGGCGGAATGGCTTCATCATTGAAATGACCAGACACGTAGACGCCAGAGTGAAACTGGGAAGCATACCCTCTGAATACTTACATTGATCCGACTATTGAGTTCTGCTGACAATTACGGTTGATGAATTGTTATGTTACCCATTCGCGACACAATATCTTCCAAAAATTATCCGATTGTAAACAATACAATTATCGGTATCAACGTTGTCCTTTTTCTGTTTGAGATGTCCCAGGGGGCCCATTTAGACCGTTTTGTTTATATTTACGGCCTGGTTCCCGCCAGATACTCAGTGCCACAAATTGCATCTTATTTTACCACCGGTCAGCAGCTTCTGTCTTGGCTCTCTTTCATGTTTCTTCACGGCGGGTTCTGGCATCTTCTGGGCAATATGTGGTCTCTTTACATCTTTGGCGATAACGTCGAAGATCGTCTGGGTCCTTTTCGGTACCTTGTTTTTTATCTGCTGTGCGGCATTACATCGGGTCTTTCCCATCTTCTTTTCAATCTTCATTCCAATATACCCACCATCGGGGCCAGTGGCGCTATTGCAGGTGTCATGGGGGCTTATTTGATTCTTCATCCCAATTCCAAAATATTAACCTTGATTCCCATTATCTTTATTCCGTGGTTTGTTGAAGTTCCCGCATTTTTCTTTCTGGGCCTTTGGTTCGTTCTTCAGTTTCTAAATGCGGCAGGCAGCCATGGGAATATTGGCGGAATTGCATGGTGGGCTCATATCGGTGGGTTCGTTTTTGGAATCGTTTTGTTAAAGATTTTTCTTGCGTTACCCGAAACCGGGGTTAGCGGTAAAATGCGTCGTGTCACTGCTAAAAGAAAAACGCACCGCCTTCAGGTTGTTCGGCCCGGCGGCCTTGGAAAAGATCCCCACCTTTATGGAACCATTGACATTACGTCATTCGAGGCGCTTGCAGGAACACAAAAACTAATCAATATCCCAAAAGGATTCCAAAAACGGATTGTTAAAGTGATTGTTCCTTCCGGCGTGAAAGAAGGAAGCAAACTGCGTTTAAAAGGCTTGGGTAAAACAGCATCCGACGGCCAACGGGGAGATTTGTATCTTAAGGTAATGATAACATCTTGATTAAAATAGCTGAGACCTCGAGGTGTTTTTATTTGTCGGATCGCTCCATGGATAATCCTTTTTTAAACCGCGTGAACTCGTGGCAAGGGCTCGTAAAGAAAGAACAGGAACCAATCTTTGAAAAATCAATAGGTTCGCTGTACAATCTGCAATTTCTTTTAAAGATCCGATTTCGGTATGCGCCTGTTTTTTCTAACGATCCCCAAGCCACTCAAACAGCACCCGCTTTAAAAAAGGATCATCCATTCCGCTTTCCAGGGCGTAGGCTAATATCCAATGATTTAGAAGAAAAATTCCCCGATTCATAGAATAGTTTAAAATGAATGAAGATACCAAAGTAAAACCTTCTCTCCAAAGAAAACATATGACATTGCACCAATGGAAAGAAATGGGCCGAATGGGATGGCAAATTTCAGATTTTTCCCCTTTAGCAGCATAACTATTATTCCCACGAAAGTCCCTGCAAGCGATGCAACAAAAATGGTAAAGATAACCCCTTTCCAGCCGATAAAGGTTCCAATCATCCCCAGAAGCTTGATGTCCCCACCCCCCATGCCTTCTTTACGGGTGATGAGACTGTATGTCCATGCGACGAGCAAAAGGCTGCCCCCTCCCACCAGCAAACCCAGCAGCGAGGATTTAAACGTCATTGCGGGTAGAACAAAAGAAGCCGCAAGGCCGATGGGAATCCCCGGGAGCGTGATAATATCCGGGATGATTTTATGATCAATGTCAATAAAGGTGATGACCAGCAGCGATGAAATAAAAACAAAGTATACGACACCTTCCAGAGTCAGACCAAACATGAAAAGAATAGCGATGGCAAGAATTCCGGTCATCAACTCAACCAAAGGATAGCGAAGTGAAATGGGTGTCTTACAGTTCCGGCACCGGCCTTTGAGCCATAAGTAGCTAAAAACAGGAATGTTGTCATAAAATTGTATGGCACTGTTGCATTGCGAGCAGAATGATCGGGAAGGATTTATAATCGATGTTGAGGATGGCAGTCGATATATGCAAACGTTTAAAAAACTTCCAATGCACATGCCGAACATGAAAACCAGGCTGACGAATAAAACGTTAATCATGTTTTATGCGATGTCCTCTTGAATTTCTGATGAGATAATAGTAAGTGCACACTTTAGGGTGAATGTTTTCGTTTATATATGGAGTTTCGTCTCGTGTCAAAGCAACTTTTAAAACGTACGGGAGAAAGGGGTAGATGCTATGAGTATGAATGTGGTGGAAAGGATAGATGAATTTGTTAAGGTCAGGAATGTGCTTGCAAGTGTTTTTGACAAAAGCGGTTTGGAAGCCTTCATACCGGAACTTATCCGGACAAATCCTGAGATAAAAATTTTTTCAACTGGCGGCACGTACAAAAAAATCAAAGAAATTCTCGGAGACACGGCGGATTCCTGCCTGACACAGGTTTCGGATTACACGGGTCAGCCGGAAACTCAGGGTGGTCTAGTGAAGACTCTCGATTTTAAGATATATCTCGGACTGCTAACCGAAACCTACAATGACGCCCACAATGAAGATATCCGGCGAACAGGTGCTGTTCCCATAGATATGACCCTTTGCAACTTATATCCTTTTAAAGATACCATTTCAACAGCAGGGGTGACGGTTGAAATGGCTCGCGGTAATATAGATATTGGCGGGCCGTGCATGATAAGAGCGTCTGCAAAAAATTATATAAGGGTTGCATCGGTGGTCGATCCATCGGACTATTCGGCGATTTTATCAGAAATGAATTCAAATAACGGCTCTATATCGCTGGGACTTCGCTACCGTCTTGCCCAAAAGGCATTTGACCACACAGCCGTTTACGACCGGACCATCGCAGATTTCTTGGGCTCCAAGACAATTGATGAAGTGGCTGGGTGTTACACCTTATAAACGGGTAGCAAAGTCTGTTTTTTATACCACTACCGCTTCAGGTATAATTAAATTTTTGCTGAAAGAACTCGTGAACAAGGGCTCGTAATGAAAGAACCTGCCCAGACGATTAATAAAGGTTTTTGCTTTAACAGGGGGGTCATCCATAACGTTAAATGGCCTATGGTTCTTTCAAAACGATTCCTAATTCACCCAGACAGCTTCCAGACAAAAATTGAATCATACCTGAAGCTTGTTTAAAACCGATTTGTTTCAAAGAACGAAACTATTACGAAAATTTTAATGGTCTTCAAAAAAAGGAGAAAAAAATGGCTGAAGATTTAAAGAAAATGTATCGGACAATAATGGACGATCACTTTCCACCTGGGATGGAGATTAGTTTTGTGGATCAGGATAAAAGACAAACCCTTTTTTATGAAAAAGTGGCCTGGACCATCGATAACATACAAAAAGGGCTCAGATACGGTGAAAATCCGGGTCAGGAAGCCGCACTTTACAAACTGATCAATGGAAATCTGGCTTTAGGAGAAAGCGAATCGATTCAGCCGGGACAGCATCTGGCTTCAGACATTGAGCTTTTGCAATCCGGCAAACATCCCGGCAAAACCAACCTGACCGATGCAGACAACTCTATGAACATTTTAAGATATTTTGTGGATAAACCCACAGCTGTCATTGTCAAGCACAACAATCCCTGTGGGGTTGCCCGCTCTGATACATTGGTAGATGCGTATCTAAAGGCAAACATGGCAGACAGGGTGGCGGCATTTGGAGGATGTATCGCCGTAAACCGGGCTGTAGATCAGGCAACGGCGGAAGCCATCACCGAACAATACGCTGAAGTCGTTGTTGCACCCGATTTTGAAGACGGTGTAATGGACATCTTTGCAAAGAAAAAAAACCTCAGGGTGATACGTATCGGTAATATCAACAGGCTGCAGAACTTTGTCGGGCAAAGATGTGTGGAATTCAAGAGCCTGATTGACGGCGGTATCATCGCCCAGTGGTCATTTGTGCCGGCAGCCCGGACAAAGGCAGATCTAAAACTTGCCGCATGCGATTATAAAGGTAAGCCGTATCAGGTTAACCGAGAGCCCACAGAACAAGAATACAACAACCTGCTCTTTGGATGGCTTGTGGAATCCGGCATTACATCCAATTCCGTCATTTATGTCAAAGACGAGGTTACCGTCGGCATCGGTACCGGTGAACAGGACCGGGTGGGTGTTGCCGAAATTGCAAGGGACAAGGCCTACCGAAAGCTGGCGGACCGTTACTGCTTTGAAATGCATAATATTTCCTATAATGATTTGAAAGATGAAGATAAAAAAGCAGAAATTGATGCTAAAGTGGCCGATGAAAAAGGCGGACTGATCGGCTCCGCCATGGTCAGTGACGCCTTTTTCCCTTTTAGAGACGGTATTGATGTCGGCCTGAGAGAGGGGATTACTTCAGTGATTCAACCGGGTGGATCTGAAAATGACTACCAGTCCATCGAGGCCTGTAATGAAGTCGGTGCGACAATGGTCTATACAGGGCAGAGAAGTTTCAAACACTAATTTGCTTCCATCCATAAATGGCCTTTTTCCGCAATCTCGGCGTTAATCTGCGGGATTCCTTGTGCGACGTACTAAAGTACGCCTCCTCACAATTCCTTGATTTCCTTGATCTTGCGCAAAAATTCTCATTTCTGGATTGGAAACATAATAATGCCCAATATTTATTCGTGGATGGACACTAATTGGGATTGAATCACACTAGAACCTATCTCAAAAATAAGATTAGGGTTCAGGGCAAGGCGTAGAGCGGTGAAAAAGCGGAGCATACACGTAGGATGTGAGCATTTTGAACCGTTTCACAACACCGCCATGGGCACTTAGATTGTTTTTGAGATAGGTTCTATATGTTTCAAGGTCTTGTGCTGTTCAGCCCCACAAAGGTACCACCGTTTCTCTGGCATAAAGCGCGCATAAGAGTGGCAAATCGTTCGCCGGTGTTGCCGCGTTGGTTCGTTTGTTCCATAACGACCGGAAAACCAACGGCATGGATCCGGACCCGACGAGAACCGTCTTTTTCTGTCTTGTTAATTCTGTCCACTTCATTGATGACCGGCTGGATAGCGGAACCGCTGAATTCATCACCGAATACATAAAGGCTTATTTTTTTATCTTTTGAATAGAACATATTGATCGCGGCGGTAATTCCTTCTACCGGGCTGCTGTTGCTGAAAGAGTTCCAAGTGCGCAGGGCTGAGATGATGGCCCTGCGCCGGGCCGGGGTGTCCGGTATCCATTTCCCGGCATACTGGGAAAACAGGAAATTTCCCATATCGTTCATTATCTGGATGCCTTTGACTTTCGGATAGATTTCGAGCGTCTCCCGCATTTTTTTCTGGACCAGGCTCCAGGCATTTCGCTGCATGCTTCCGGATGTGTCGATAATAAAAACGATGTACTCACTGTCCACGGGAATACCACCTACCGAACGGGTTATTTTTTTAGGAAGGCTTTTATAAAGCCGCTTCATTTCTTCGGTCAGCTCCTGACGTGCAAGGGCCAGTTTGCCTTCAATAATATTTTGAACCATAGCATCGTCTTTGGATCCTGCAAATCGGCCTTTAATCGTCGACAGATCGCCCTGGAGCCGGGCAAGCTTTTTCTTATCTTTTGACAGCTGAACCTTTTTAGCCGTCAATTCGCGGTTCAGGATTCGGGTGTCACCTTGGATTTCAAACAGTTCGTTTTCCAGGCGAACAATCTCAGCCTGCATGTTTTCTTTGATTTCTTCAATGACCACCGGTTCAGCAAATTTGGACAGTACAAACAACAGAATAATAGCACCGAATCCGCAGCAGATACAGTCAAGAAAGGAAAGGCTGAATATATCTATGTCCCGTCTGTGTTTTTTCATAGGGTTAAATCCATGTCATCCGGCGTTGTCCTTACGGCCAGTTTTTCGAGGGACAGAAAAAAGATCCCTTGGTTTTCTTGGCCAAACGCCAATAGACGTCAGCAGCCATGGGATCCCCCTCCATGGGATAAAGTATGATGTTCACCGGCACCCTTTTAGGCAGTTGCGAAATTGCTTCGTTAAACAGACTTACCCGTTTTTTACTGGAAACCCTTGTTCGCCATGGCTTGCTGCTTCCCATGGTCGGCAAACCATCGGTAAGTAAAAATATGTTGTCCGGGGTCGGTTTCATCTCGTTGATCGATTTGATCGCGCTTATCAGACTGGTTCCTTTTTCCGGAACCAGCCGGTACAAACTTTCTGCCGAAAGGTTTAATGGGTCCATCGCGCCGGCATCCAGCCAGGTTCCTTTTGAATGTTCAAGCAAAGGGCGTGCGGTTTCGTTAAATATGTATATTTGAAATTGACTGGTTGAAGGAAGCTGGGTGATCAGCCAGTTCATGGTTTTCACTGCCTGTTGCCATTTGGGAGCGCTTATTTTCTGAACATTTTTTAAATTGCGCCGGCGGATAATCCCGACAACGGTTTCATCCAGCATACTGGCTGAGACGTCCAGGAGAATAAAGATCCGCTTTCCCCCCATTTTTAAATCCGTAAGGTACTGGCGATCTCCCTGCCCTGGAAACGGGCGCAATCTGGAACCTATGTCATCCTGTGTTTTGGCCCCGGCTTTCAACCGCCGAAGCTCCTCTTCAAGAGATCTTAAATCATCTTTTAACTTATTGATGTGTGTTTTGCTTGCAAGGGTGTCCTTGTCTCTATCCGCCAGTTCAACCTTTTTTTCATTGAGTATTTTTATAATTTCGCGGGATCGTCCCTGTGTGGTCACCAGGTCGGCATCAATTTCAGAAAGGATGTTGCGAGACTCAACCAGTTTTTTTTTATCGTCCAAAACCTGCTGTTCTATTTTGTTCACTTGAGCACGCAAATCCGACGTTACGGCGTCCCGTCGATGAGCGCTTTTGGCGTTTACCACGACAAATAAAAGAATAATCGCCCCTAACCCGCAGCAGATGCAGTCAATGAAAGATAAGCTGAATACATTTAATTTTCTACGTTTCATCGGCTTCCAAGCAGGCAATGAGTCGTATGGTTTCTCGGGATGTCCCAAGGCGAACGATTTGGCCAAGTTCGAGTATAGCACTCCCGTTGATCTGTCGATTATCTACAAATGTTCCCTGACTGCTGAAGTCCGTTAGAACAATACGGTTATCTTCGCGCTGAACCGTACAATGCTTTTTGGAAACATCGGATGATTTCGCTTCAACACGAATGCCTTTTCCAAAAGGGTAATGATCGCAGCCGATGATGAGAGGTTTTTCGGAGACGGGATAGGCCACATCGCGATAGAGTAAATGTGAGGGGTTTATCGTATGGGAGGTTTGATAAGAAATAGCTCGGGAAGTTGTAGATTCTGTCTGCTGCCAGGGACGGCTGGTAAAAAAAGATGCCCCATTTTTAAAGTGTCGATCGGTCAACGGGTCCCGGAGTTTTAAAACTCCCAGAGCACCGGCTCCGGGTTCGAGTTCAATGATTTTGCAGTTTTCTATTTCTAAAAGTTTATCCTTTAATCCCGGCAGACAGGCGACTCGATGGGTCGTTTGAAGGACGGTCAAGAGATTGTTTTTACCATGGTCATCTCGCATTTTTTCAATGAATCGGCAAATTTCATCATATATCTTCTCGCTCTTTTGAAACAATACATCACGCAGAAGAGTAATACGATAAGAATTTTTTCCATGGGATAATTCAAATAAAAAGGAGGGTTGGTTTTTAAAAATATCAAGGGCAGATGCCAGGCGGTTATAAAGTTCCTGTTCCGTTGCGGCCTGATGAAGGGGATCGAATCTTGTGGCATGAACAAATTCTTCAGCAATGGTTTCCACCCAGCTCCGGTATAGCTGTTCCAGGCTAATTTCCTCGAATGTCACCGAGTTTTTCGCTGTTAGATATTCACCCTGATGAAGATAAGTGATTTCGAATCGGTGCAAATGGATGTCCAGGTGCAACAGCATTGCATTTGGATAAGCGTGATATGATGCGGCTATGGGCAGGGATACAAAACCTTTAACGGGTATGGAAAGCTCCTTGGCCATACCCAGAATAAGTCCCAGCTGTTCTTTGCTGTAAAAGTTGGGTACAGCGATGATCATCTCATCGCCATACTGTTTAACGATTTCCCAGACGTGAAATAGATGGGTGTATGCGATTTCAGCATGATTTTGCGCATGTCGGTTCTTCTGTTTTAAAGGTTCCGTATTCAATTGATCCCAGAATCTGTTGATGACTTGAAGTGGAAAGAGGTGTGCCTTGTCTGATGCCGGTTTTCCGACGAGCAGACGCTCTTTTTCCGGTATGGCGAATCCGGGACTTTCTTGTTCCTGTCCGTCAACGGTTAACAATCTTATTGGATTGTCCCCGGCAACCAGGATTCCGGAATCGGCGAGTTCAAGCCCTAAAAGTGTCATTTGTTCACCCTGTCAAATGGATTTTTTGGTATAAATTCATGGTATATGGTCACGAGGAGGCACACCCCGTGACCACCGTATCGTGTCGAAAGATGCCATTTCTGGATGGACACTCATTGTGTATGCAAATGCCTGGTCAATCTCTCTTCACAATATGCTTCTGTTTCCAAGACATATCTTTCCTGAAGCAGCTGCAGCTGGTGCAGCATAAACATGAGAACAATGCTGATAAGAAGCGCGATCAAAGTTGAGTTAAACGCTACCCCCAGGCTGCGGGTAACACCGAAAATTTCTCCTTCAATGGCCTGATGCGCCAGCCCAAGTGCATCTCCAATGCCTCGTACCGTGCCGATAAATCCGATGGAGGGAATGGCCCAGGCAATATATCTAATCATGGACAATTCAGATTCCAATCGTTCACCTTCGGCCGAACAGTAGGCATGGGTTGCATCTGCGACATCCTGAATATTTTTTGTTGAACTAAATCTTTGCAAACCGGCCAGCAATGCTCTGGGAAGCAACCCGTTTTGTTGATACGTCGGCAGTGCTTGAATTTCCCGGGACAGTTCCCGGGTATCTTCAGGCAATATACGAACCCCTTCGGCTAAAGGAATCAAACCCTGTTGTAACAGCGAACGGTGTCTTATGGTGGTAACAGCCTTAAACGCCATTATGGCCAGCGCCCAAAACATGAGAACAAAACAGGCTTCTTGCTCATAATCGCGGATCAACACATAGGCAGAACGTTCGGTTGTTTGCGTTTTGTCTTTTTGGAGCATCTCAGCCTGACGGGTCAGAATGGCGTCGGCATTTGGACGAATGATGCCGACGTAAACGGCATGAACAAAAATGATAATCAGAATCAGAGAGAAAAGCTGGTAAATAAACTCCATGGATATCGGTAATGTTTTTTTCATAGTGAATTCTCGATGTTGATTTTACTTGCTAATAAGTAAATTAGATACTCGACATACCCTTACCAAAGGAAATGTAACCGAAGCCTTCTCACAAGTGCCTAAAGTTTGAAGTGAATTAAAGTGCCTAAAGTTGAGGTAGCGCTAGCGCGCTGTCATTAAAATATAATTGGCTAAAAATTTCCTCAACTTTATCTCACTTTAGCCACTATTAACTATTTCTGTTTTAATATCAAAGTCAGCATATCAGTAAAAAATGTCGAGTAGGATTTGTACTTCTTAGTAAAAAAGTTTTCCGGTCTGCAACGCGTTGTTGGCGACGGATTCGAAACTAAAAGTGTCAGATATCGTATGGAAAATCAACACCCTGATCTGCCGGAATCGTTTCTGACGGAACGAACGGTTTTACCGGTTTTGTCTTTTTGGGAACATTTTTCTCTTGTGTCAACGTCTTTGGTTTGTTTGTATCTTTATGGGTTTTTGAGGCATTATCAACGGAAACATTGTTCGACGGTTTTTTGGGGTCATTTTGGGCAAAATAGGTTGATCCTGAATGTTGTCCGAGCGGTACGTTTAATTCATAAAAGAATCCTGTCGGCACAGTTCCTGCCCATGTCGCTCCAAAAAGACATGTCCCCAATAAAGCAATTGCTATAAAAAATCTGTTTACCATGGTCATTTCAAATATCTGCAAACCCGAAAACCGACATCCTCACGTTTGTCATCACCGTAACTGCGATAGGCCAGTCTCAAGGTGTTGATACTTCCATGTTTCCAGCTGGATCCTCTGATCACATGGTGTTTACCGTTTTTGGGTCCGGTTGGGTCCACATATGTTTTTTCGGGATCATAACTGTAAATTGAATAAAAATCGTGACACCATTCTGCTACGTTACCGCCCATATCATACAACCCCAGGGTATTGGATTTAAATTTTGCCGGCGGAGCTGTTGTTACATATTCGTCATTGTAACCTTCGAGAACGGTGGGAAGCAAGTTTTTTGCGGATTGATCCAAATAATTTCCGGATAGTTGAACGGGAGGAAATTTGTTTCCCCATGGATATTTCGAAAATGCATGTTTACCGGTAAACCGGGCACAGTACTCCCACTCTGCTTCGGTAGGCAGCCTGTAACCGGTATTTAACGGCTCGACGGCAGTCAACGTGTTCCCTTTTTTAACATAAGCCGGTGGCAGTGACGCTTTGGCGCTGAGCCAGTTGCAGAACCGGGCAGCCTGTTCCCAGGTGACTCGAACCGCGGGCTGGGCAGAATTGTTCAGACTCTGTGATTGAAAAAAGCCTGAATTGTGTTTGGCCAAAAATTCCTTGAATGCGTGGTTGGATACTTCTTTAAGGCCCATGTAAAACGGCCGTTTTAGTATGACCTTTCTAAGGGTTTCATTGGATCTGTGACCCTGTTCTCTGCGTGAAGATCCCATGGTGTAGGACCCGGGCTGGATTAATTTCAATCTGTAGCCTGTTTGAGTTGTAATCACCAGCGGTTCAGTTTCTTTGGACGCCCCCTTTTTCTTGAGCGCAACTTTCAATTGTTTTGGAAACCCGGGTTGGGGGGTGATGCGGATTCCATAGGGATGAAAGCCTTTTTTATTGAATTCCAGTTTGTGTTCCACGGCGATCAGATTTAATTTTTTCGGAACAATGCCCCATGATTTGCCGTCTATTATCAGTTTGGTGTCGGGCGGTTCAACCGACAGGTGGACGATACCTCGTTTGGGTTTTAAATTCACATTGAGCTGTTTTGGTGCAGCCGATACAACTTGTACGTTACGGTTTGTTTTTTTATAACCGGCCTTTGAAATTTGAACAACATGATGTTTGTCCGGAGAAAGATCGAGTGTCAGCGGTGTCTGACCGACAAAAGCCCCGTCAATTATGATATTGGCTCCGGCGGGTTTGGTTTTGATCGTCAATTTGCCGTCTGCCGGCTGAAGCCGTACGTCTTTTATTTCTTGGGGTTCATTCAATTTTACATCCAGATGGTGTTTCCATGTTTTAAAACGATCGGCACTGATCTCAAGAAGATAAGACCCAGGCGACAGTTGAGTGTGTAAAGGGGTTTTCCCGAAGGATTTTCCGTCGATCAAAACATTTGCGTCCAAAGGCACGGAACTGACAATGATATCCGACCAACCCGGAAGCAGCGCCAGGTTAAACTCCTGAAATTTGTCACAGCCATGCACGGTAACATCGGTCTGAAAGTTTTGATAATTCTCGGCACCAATTTCAATTTTGTGCAGACCCGGCAGTATTTCAAGATTCTCTATGGGGGTGTTTCCAACCACAGTACCATCGATATATACTTGTGCGCCTAAAATGTTACTTTCTGTATCACCCGAATCATAGGCGCGAATCATCAGGCGACCGGGACGTTCTTGCATCTTTAGACGCAGGTTCTGCCGTTTTTCATCGCTGACCCAAAATGTATGGTCAAGGGGTAAAAAACATTCTCTGAGAGCCTCCATCGTGTATTTTCCGGGACGCATCAAGTAATAGTTCCCGATTTTCGGTGTCAGGATACTCCCTGAAAACACAATACGTTCCGGAACCGGCTCGATGTCTATCACTACCTGACGGGCAGTGAAGACAAACCAGGTCGAGAGACAAAGAAAAATCAGGACGATTCCAATAAGAACGCCGACAACCCATTTAAAAATGATAAACGGCTTTGGTCTTTTAGATGGCGGCTTGGACCGAAAGGATATCGGTTCGATTTTTATAGGCGTTTTCTCTCCACCGTTGTTTTGGATTGTGTCTGTCAATGTCACACCTTAATGTTACAAATTATGGATACGCGCAACGATGTCTGGCCGGGTTTCACGGTGATTTTCAGCCGGACATCCTGGTATCCGTTGCGTGAGCCGACCACGGTGTACGTGCCGGGTCTTAGCGATAATTCGCGAAAGGTAAATTTGCCGAGTTTTCCGATTTTATAAACGGCGATTTCCGTAAGGTTATCAGACTCGATTATCACTTTAACAGGAGTTCCGGCGATATCCACCAAGGTTTTTAGCTCGTTTAATCGGGCGTTTAAATGTGTGCCCCTTTGTTCCAGTTTCTCGGCCTCCTCGATCAAACGTATCGCATTTTCAAGCTGCCGGTCCGATTCCATGACGTCGGGTTTTTCAAGAAAAAATGCAATTCGTTTAGCAACCTGAATGTGTTCCAAAGAGCGTTTTTTACCCTGGACGGCAAAACTGATATTAGGATCAATTTTAAGAACTGTCAGATAAGATTTAAGGGCCTGTTCCCAATTTTCAGCCTGTTCGGCAGACATTGATTTTTGGCGAAGTTTTTCAATTTTATCTAACCGGATGGCCTCGTCAACCTGCAATAAAGCGCTTTTTACTTCACGTGATTGGGGTTGGAAAGATTTTGCCTTTAAAAGCGTTGTTCTGGCGAGTTGATAATGGCCATTGTGATATGCCGTCAGCCCATCCGACATGAGTTTCTGAAACTGTTCGTCGACGATTTTTTCTTTCATCCGGATTAAGCCGTTTTGAGCTTCCCTGGATTCAGGGTCCAATTGCAGTGCCCTCTGAAAATCGGCATGTGCAAAAGCAAACCGATTATTTTCTTCATGGTTTTTCCCCGATTTTACCAGACGGTTCACTTCATCAAGCTTCTTGGCCCGTTCCAAATTCCGCCGGGCGGATTCATCTGACGGTTGAATCTTTAAAGCCGTAGAAAATTTTTGTTGGGCAATGACACTGTCACCATTTTCAAGAGCCTTCTGACCTTCGTCTGTCAGTTTTTGAAACACGGTTCCGGTGTTACTGATCAACTCTTTTGCTATATTGGCGGCTTGAGCATATTTTTCAGCTGCAGCAGAAAACGAACGATCCAAAAGCAGCCGGTCTCCTTCTTCGCTGAGGGCTGTCATGGTTTCATATTCTTCACCACCCCATACGGAACCCTCTTTTTCTTCTATCTCATTTTTAAGTTTCAATAACTTTGCCAATTCCTTGTCTGCCGTTTCTTTTTCCCGTTCAAATTTGGCAGTGTCGACGGTTTGCATTGATTTAATCGCTGGTTGTCGCTCTAGGGGAACGAAAACCGGTTCTGTCGTGGTGCCGACCCGCTCTTTGTTTGTCTTGGGAACATTCAAATCCTGTTTTTTTAAAATCCCGGTTTCCGAAGATTCTGTATGTTCCGTGTTTTTAGCCAGATTCACCGGATGTTTTGATAAATGGCGAATAAGAAAAAGACCCCCTGTCACCATTGAAGTAAGAATGATGAGAAGCAATAAAACGGTGATAGAGGTTATTCGAAAAGAGCGATCCGAGTCAGGCTGGTCATTCCCTTGGTGCACCTCAAGGGGCGTGATTATTTCCACGCCAAAATCTGAAGCCTCTTTACCTTGAGGAGGTTGAGTGGGTGTGTCGGACGGCATAGTTGAACGTCTCGGAAATTCTACAACCTAATGAAATTATAGATTAAATTTTGAGGCTTGAGCGCTTGCCTCGAATATAGAATAATGGAATGGTGGAATACTGGAAGGTTGGTTTTTAAAAGGATATTATCTGTTTTTAGTTTTATCGTTATCACAAATTTTACCATTAACCCAACATTGCATTATCCCAGAATCCATTATTCCATAATTCCAGCATTCCACCATTCCAATTGTGAGCGAAGCGAACTAAGTTCATTTGATGCTCGATTTTATTCTGAGCCTTCGGATGTTGTCTTTTCTTTATGTTCCGATGAGATATCCGGATCAAAGCCGGTTTCTGTGATATATATCTGTCGCAGCAATTCGCGCCAGTGTTTAAATTGTTCTTCGGCGGTTCCGGTCAGCTCATACTGCTTGCCTTCGAATTCCATGACAACGGGCTGCATTTCACTGCCAAACGATTCGCTCAACTCCTTGATTGCTGCCGAGTGGATTTCAGCTTCTTTAGTAACATTAAACCCGTTGACGATCACCTGGCCGCCGATTAAAATCATACTCATCTGAAGCGCGCCGGTGTTGTTGACTTCTCCCGCATTCAGTGCAATAGCACCTGCCAGTAGCAACATGCCGACCAACTTTTGATTTAAGGCGTTACGTTTAATCTCCTTGATAGCCTTAATTTCTTCATAGTTGAGCTTGCGCCAGTTCTCATAAGAAGACCAAATATTTGCATAATATTCTTCATAATACTCATTCAAGGTGTCCACATACATGTATTCCCGCTCCCGTATCTTTAGCAGACGGATCATTATGGTGTCTTCATCGGCAGGCAGGCGATTGACGGCGATGAGATTTTTTTTATCTTTGGTCAGATATCCATTGTAGACGGATGGCGCAAAGTCTTGTGCAAATTTTAATTTCGAGACGGTACGGATGTTCTTGATCTCTTCAGGGGGCAGCTTCACGAGATAAGTGGCGATATCATTGGAGATGGTATTGTATAGATCCTGATACACATCTTTTTCTCCGGCTCGATTTCCCGAATAGAATGCCAGAGAGGCTTCGGATTTATATTTTTTGCTGAACCAGGTTTTCCGGGTCGCATCCGTCACATCGATTTGAAGTATCAAGTGCTCTCCGTTGGATTCAAGAACTTTACCTTTGACCAGAACGTCGATACTTTCCGTTTTACCTGGAAGGGCACGCACTGCGCCCCAATAGCTGCTTTGCTGCATGGTGCTTTTCAAATGATACGGCATGAAATGACGTTCTGCTTTTCTGATTTCTTGACTGGTATGTTCTTCTTTGGCTTGCTCTTCTGTAATTTTGTCGGATTCAAAAACCAGGATGCCGACATCGAGCAGTTGCTCTTCTAAGATTTCTTCTTTGGCTTTCATTATTGTCGTAGGACCGACCTTTTGAGCATTAAAGGTGGCACATCCTGTGAACAAAATTAAAATCAAAATCATTAATAAGAGGTTATGATGAACGCTAAATCTCATCTTAGCACACACTTTAATGGCCTTACTTGCGCACATTTTTTTTATATTGTTCATATTCTTTCCAGAGCTTTTCCTTAAGTTCAGGATCGGATTCTTTTTCTGCCGCTTCGCGAAGCTGTCTGGCCACGATGTCATCATCTTCAGGGTCGTAACGATTTTTAGGATGTCGTTGGGAACCTTCCGCTCCTTCCCGGGATTTGTCTTTATCAGTCAATGTGGTGTCATCCCTGCCTTCTTCAGAGTTATTTTCCTTTCCGGCTTCTAGGCCGCTTTTTTCTTTTTCGGTTTCTTTCGGTTCTTCGGATGAATCCTGACGGGAATCAGCGGTTTCTGCTTTTGAATCGGTATCTATCTCGATGCCCTTGTCACGCAGGCGTTGTGCCGCAGCTGCAGCCTCTTGGGCCAGATCCTGCAGTTTTTCTGATGATTTTGTCTGGATCAAATCCAATTCCTCGAGCAGCATCTCATCGAACTCGGCCAGGGAACGGTCGAGTTGGCGGTCCAAGACGGTTACTTTGTCAACTACCTGTTCCTCGGGAATGGAAGGGTCCAGCATCGCGGAAGTATCATCAGAAGATGATGCCCCGTAAGTTGCTTTTCGGGTATTATATTTAGCGCTAAGTGCTTCCAATTTATCCACTTTTTCCCGGTTTTCAGCAACCATGGCCTGCACTCGAATTAAGTACGTATTATAATCTTTTATGATATCCGGTAATATATCCTCGGATTTTTTTAACTTTTCCAGCTCAAAAGAGATGCGTTCCTCGGTGGCCATACTGATACGTAAATCCTTGCGTGCCGATTCAAGGGCCGATTCAATTTTTTGCATCGAGGCAGCATATAGGCTGGTAGACAGCACAAGCAATAACACTTTGGCCAGAATAACTTTCCACCATTTGGGATCGTTTATGATCATTATTGAAACCCGTTCGTTTTGAAATCATAAAATGTATCTGAAAATAATAAAAAATTACATTTGCATTTGCTAAATATAAGAAATTTGAGGAGTTGTGTCAAGATGCGCGAGGTTTTGCCTCGGGTAGTGGATCAATTTGGGTAAAAAAGGATAAGTATATAATAGTGAGGTATTGGTAAGTAAACACAAAGTTTGAATCCATCAAGCTTGGGGCTTACTCAATTAGATATCACAAGGGAAAAAGAATAAAATTAGAATATAGAGATTGCATCCCGCATGATTAAAAAGCTTTTCATTTTATCAATTTTCATTAATATCATATTATCGTCATTTTTTGCGGTATATTCATATAAAAGGGGAGGAATTTCATATATTTCAAAAAGAGTATTCTCAAGTGAGACAAAAGCAAATAATTCACCCAAACCGTTGTTAAAAAAATACTATAATGTAGATTTCTGACTTAAACTTTCAATTCAGACCATCCTATTATGCTTTTAAATTTGCCGAAAAATTTCACTTCGAAACCTTGAAAAACTGCTGAGACTGTCGAAAAAGTTTAATTAATGCATTTTTGTGAAATTTGCATATAATAATATCAATCACTAAAAAATCTACTAAGAACCCTTTTTGATTTATTGTGAATTTTGGGATATAGGTCAATATGGGACGATGATGATATGTTAACTTTTTCGTCTTCTCAAAATAAATTCAGCACAACCGGAGGCTGAGAAGAAGGGAAAATTGACTTAAAAGTGAATAATTAATAATCAAGATGCAACCCTGGATGCTTCTCAAGGACTATTTAAATGAAAAGGGGACAGTCAAATGATCAAGGAAATTACCACGCAGGAGCTTAACACAGAAAACTTCATCGATGAGAAGGTTAAAGAAATCCAACAAGTTGTTGGGGAAGGAATGGGGATCAATGCGCTCTCGGGAGGCGTCGATTCGTCCACGGTTACGATGCTCGGCCATCGCGCCCTGGGGGACCGCCTTAAGACCGTGTTTATCGAAAACGGTCTTATGCGTGAGGGAGAGTCCGAAAAGGTTGCCGGTCTTTTTAAAAAGCTTGGGGTCACGGTTGACGTTGTCGATGCACAAAAAGAATTCTTTGCCGCACTCGAAGGAATCACGGATCCGGAAGAAAAGCGCGAAGCGATTACCCAGGCTTTTTACCGAGACGTATTCGGACGCCTCATCAAGGAAAGTGGCGCAAAACACCTTCTCCAGGGAACCATATTGACCGATATCGACGAGACTATCGCAGGAATAAAACGGCAGCACAATGTCTTTGAGCAGCTCGGAATCGACCCGAAAGAGGCTTTTGGCTATCACATCATCGAACCGCTCATTCAGCTTCGCAAAGACGGCGTTAGAAAGGTTGGTGAGGCTCTGGGGCTCCCGGCAGAAGCCTTTGACCGCATTCCATTCCCGGGTCCGGCACTCGCGGCACGTGTGATCGGTGAAGCAACCCCGGAGCGCATCGAGACGGTTCGAAAGGCAACCGTTGTGGTCGAACGGCTGCTCAAGGAAACCGGTGCATTCCAGTATATGGGGATCCTACATGAAGACCGCGTGACCGGCATGCGTGACGGATTGCGTGATTTTGGTCAGCAGATCGAGGTGCGTTGCTGGGAGAGTGTCGACGCGCGAGTTGCAACACCGACGCCGCTTTCTTTCAAAATCCTCGAGGAACTCGCCAGTGAAATTATCCGCGATGTGCCAGGCATCGTTAGCGTCACGTACAACATTACACCGAAACCCCCTTCAACGATCGAAGCGGTCTGACGACAACGAAAGCTTTGGCAGCCTGAAATGCGCGGGTTACGAGATAAAAAGATCTTTAGTAGAGAAGTTGGGATCACTCGTTAGGTTCACGCCGAGTCGCCTCAATCCGGCCTCATCCCCCGGTGTCGGGATATGGGTCATATGGACTTCACACCCATGGAGTTCCTCCAATTTTTCCATGGCTAACTGGGCGGCGGGATTGGCGGTCGCGCTGATGCTGAGGGCGATAAGGGTTTCCACCAGGTCGAGGCTGAGGGTCTTTTCATTGAGCACCTTGGTTTTGAGATCTCGAACCGAATTGACGATGTTGGGCGGGAGCAATTTAATCTTGTCCGGGATTTCGGCTAAATTCTTAATGGCGTGTAAAATAAGGCTTGAAGCCGAGTGAAATTTCGGTGAGTTGTTTCCGGTTACGATGATGCCGTTTCCGAGCTCGATGGCCGCACCGCAAAAAATACCTTCGCTGCCTTTACCGCTCTCCAGGCCTTTTATGGCCGCGTTGCGCGCCGGTTCGACCACTCGCCGGTATTCCAGTTCCAGGTTGAAGTCTTTAATCAAAAGCTCTACCCGTTGAACCGTTTCCTTGTCCGTCAAACCCATGACATATTCGCATCGATAGCGGAAATACCGTC
This sequence comes from uncultured Desulfobacterales bacterium, assembly GCA_937998305.1. Taxonomy (GTDB): domain Bacteria; phylum Desulfobacterota; class Desulfobacteria; order Desulfobacterales; family UBA11574; genus UBA11574. The sequence continues at coordinate 55,875 of CALLDL010000004.1, forward strand.
GAATAATTTCCTGTTTGGCAGCTTCCTGTGTCGCTTCATCGTTCGTGATGGCAAAGCCAGCGCGATTGACCCCCATGTCGGTGGGGGATTCGTAAAACGGTTCGCCGCCCATTATTTTTTTCAATATTCGTTTCAGAACAGGAAACACCTCCACGTCACGATTGTAGTTGACTGTCTTCTGATTATAAGCCTCCAGATGAAAAGGATCTATCAGGTTAAAATCCCTGATATCAGCGGTGGCGGCTTCATAGGCCACATTCACCGGGTGCTTGAGAGGCAGATTCCAGATCGGAAAGGTTTCGAACTTGGCGTAACCTGCGAAAATACCCCGTTTGTATTCATGGTATACCTGGGAAAGGGAGGTGGCCAGTTTTCCGCTGCCAGGTCCGGGTCCGGTCACGATGACCAGGGGTTTATCTGTTTCGATATATTCATTGGCGCCGTATCCTTCATCGCTTACGATCAGATCGATATCCGTAGGATACCCCTTGGTATACTGATGGGTGTAAACCCGGATGTTTCTTCTTTCCAGTTTATTTTTAAACTGCAGGGCTGACGGCTGGTTTTCAAAACGGGTAATTACAACTCCTAAAACGTCGATTTCCCAACCCCGGAGATCGTCGATGAGTTTGAGGGCGTCGGAATCGTAGGTAATACCGAAATCAGCCCGCATTTTTTTCCTTTCGATATCGCCGGCATAAATGCAAAGCAGAATGTCGGCCTTGTCTTTTAACGCCTGAAGAAGCCTCATTTTTACATTGGGATCATAGCCCGGTAACACCCGGGACGCATGATAGTCAAATAAAAGCTTGCCGCCGAATTCAAGGTAGAGTTTATTGTCAAATTTTTTCGCACGTTCGAGAATTTCAGATATTTGCTCCTGGATATATTTCTCATTGTCAAACGCCATATTTGCTGCCATGCTCTCTCCCTTATTCTATTATAAAATGAAAACCTCCCGGTTCTTCGACTATTGCGCCTTATTTGCCATGGTGTAGGTCGAAAAGCCGCCGCTTAAGTTTCTGGACTTAAAACCGTTTTGAACCAGAATTCTGTGCCCCAGATATCCCCTAAAGCCTATGCCACAAAACGGAATGTAAGTTTTTTGTTTATCGAGTTCGGATAGTCTGCTTCTGAGTTCATCGATATAAATATGCAAAGCGCCTTCGATCTTTCCCACACGGTTCAACTCAAATTTGGTGCGAAGATCTATCAAAATCGCACCGTTTTTTTGAAGCTTTTCAAGTTCATCCCAATGAACGATTTCCATATCCCCTTTAAGAATATTGGCAGCCACAAAGCCGCATATATTGATAGGGTCTTTTGCCGATGAATACGGGGGAGCATATGCCAGTTCCAGTTCTTGGAGGTCGTAGACGGTCATTTTTGCCCGAATGGCAGTGGCAAGCACATCGATTCTCTTGTCCACCCCCTTTTTGCCCACGATTTGAGACCCCAGCACTTTTCCGGTGCCTGGAGAAAAAAGAATTTTAATCGATGTGTTGGTGGCACCCGGGTAATAGCCGGCGTGGGAACCGGAATGGGTGTAGGAAACAAGATAGGGAATGTCGTGCTTTTTCAAAAATTTTTCGTTGGCGCCGGTGGATGCCAGGACCATATCGAACACTTTTACCACCGAAGTCCCCAGTGTTCCGGTAAAGATGGACTTTCTGCCCAAAGCATTGTCTGCAGCAATTCGCGCCTGTTTATTGGCAGGTCCTGCAAGGGCGGTCAGTGTGGGAAATCCCGTGACGACATCTCTGACCTCCACCGCATCTCCCACAGCATAGATATTGGGATCGGAAGTCCTCATGGTGTCATCAACCGAAATGCCACCTGTGGGGCCTATTTTCAGATCAGCCTGTATGGCCAGTGTAATTTCGGGTCTGATCCCTACGGAAAGCAGCACCATGTCACATGCAATTTCGCGTCCTTTTTGCGTGGAGACTAAAATCCGGTTATTTACTTTTGAAAATGATTTTACGCCGTTTTCAAGCTCGAGTTCCACGTTTTTGGCTTCAAGATGTTCATGAATCAGGGCCGCCATTTCATAGTCCAAAGAAGGCATCACCTGGTCGAGCATTTCCACGATGGTCGTTTTAACGCCTCTCTCGGTGAGGTTTTCGGCCATCTCGAGGCCGATAAAGCCGCCGCCCACCACAACGGCGCATCGGGGATTGCGCTCATCCACAATCTTTTTGATTCGGTCTGAATCGGGTACATTTCGAAGGTGAAAAATATTTTCCAGTTCAATGCCCTCCAGAAGCGGCTTGATGGGTTCGGCCCCGGGAGATAAAATAAGCTTGTCATAACTTTCCCAGTATTTTTCCCCTGTAATGGTATTTTTTATCTCAACTGCTTTTTCTTTGGAATTGATACCAACGACTTCGGCGAAGATACGCACATCAATGCTATAGCGCTGTTTGAATTGTTCCGGTGTGGCCAAAAGAAGGTGATCGCGCCTTTTGATGACATTTCCGATATAATAGGGAAGTCCGCAGTTGGCAAAGGAGATATATTCTCCCCGCTCAAAAACGACAATTTCAGCATCTTCGCTCACTCTTCTCGCCCGGGCCGCCGCTGTAGCGCCTCCGGCAACTCCACCAACAATAACCAGTTTAGCACCCATTTTTTCCCTCAAATATGTTTATATGTTTCTATATGATACATAATATAGACATTAAGGATTAAAATCAAGCAAGCACTTTTGGGTGAAAGATTATTCGAACAGCGGCGCTGTCCAAGTCATCTGTCGTTTGTTTCTTTTGCTGAAAAAACGAGAAGATCGACAAACTTCTGGCAAAATGCCCGCCATGAAATTTTTTTTGCCTCTTCTGCCGCGGTTTGTTACATAATGCCAAGCATTCAAATATTCTATTCTCAACAGCCGATTCATAAAATTAACCCCAAATAATTGGACAACATAAGTCAAAAACAGACTTGATCCCTGCTCTCGCTCAATTTGACAATCCATGATTTGGATTATAAACTATTAAATTGTGTTATGGATTGGAGAATGATTTGATGACCTTAAAACCAGACTTCGGAACATTGGAAAAAAGAATCAGGGATCTGGAAGAAGCGCTGCAACAGTGCAGGCAGGCCGGTAAGTCCGTGAGCGAAGCCGAAGAGACGTCCCGGGCGCTTTTTAATGCGACGTTGGAGTCCGCGATTCTTATTGATACCAAAGGTACAATCCTCGCCGTTAACGAAGTAGCGATTTACAGACTGGATAAGCTCAATGTCAACATCATCCGAATGAATATTAATGATGTCCTCCCTTCGGATGTTGCTATACAAATAAAAAATAAGATCGATGCGGTCATAAGCTCGGGCGAACCGATTCAGTTTGAGAATGAAAGTGAAGGATCTCTGTATGCCAATACGATCTATCCGTTATTTGGAAAACATGGGAATGTCCAAAAGGTGGCGATTTACACAAGGGACGTTACTGTTCAGAGACAGGCCGTGGAAGCGCTAAGGGAAAGTGAGGAAAAATTTCGGAGCATCAGTTCTTCAGCCCAGGATGCACTCATAATGATGAGCAACAGGGGAAATATTACGTATTGGAATGAGGCTGCTGAAAGAATCTTCGGGTATACAAAAAAAGAAGCCATTGACAGGGACTTGCACTGGCTACTGGTTCCGAAAAAATACCTCGAAGCTTTCACGAAAGGATTCGAAAATTTTAAGGAAACCGGTCAGGGCAGCGCAATTGGAAAAACGATTGAAATGTCGGCGCTTAGAAAGGATGGAAGGGAATTTTCCATGGAACTTTCCTTGTCTTCTTTTCAACTCCAGGGCCAATGGCATGCTTTGGGAGTTATTCGAGATATCTCCGATCGAAAGAAGGCTGAAAAAGAACGGTTACAAAAGGAAAAACTGGAAGGGGTACTCGAAATGGCCGGCGCTGCCTGCCACGAATTGAATCAACCCCTGCAGATCATTTCAGGGTATTATAAACTTTTAATAAAGGATATCCCGGATGATCATTCCCTCAATGCAAACGTTAAAATAATCCAAGAACAAATCTATAAAATGGGAGAGATTACAAAAAAGATAATGAAGATCACAAAATATGAAACCAAACCCTACACCCATGGCAGTATAATCATTGATATCGATAAATCATCAAATACGATTACATGAGGGGGATAAGAGACATCTTATAATGGACAGGGTCAAAATCCGATCAGCTTTTACATTTTCCGCGCAAACTGATAGGCACGTTTTTACCTTTTTCAACTCTTTCCTAAAATGAAAGCTTTGATAAAATCCTTAGAGAACAAACACTCGACCTCTTGAACCTCTGAATTATTGACCTTTTTCTCCCAACTCATCGGGAGAAAAATCAAATTTTAAAATTAGGGCCCTATGGATCGTTTGGTTGGCGTAATCCTGATTGCTGTATCTGCGTCGTGCTTTGGTGCAATGGCCATTTTTGCTCGCCTGGCCTATGAAGCAGGTACAGATCCGATTACGGTTCTATTTCTACGCTTTACCATTGCCGCCATCTTTATGGTTACGGTCATGGCAGTGAAAGGAATTGCTTTTCCCCGGGGGCGGACTCTGATAAGCCTTACACTCATGGGGGCACTCGGATATGTGGGGTTTTCCCTTTCTTTTTTCACGGCTCTAACCATGGCCCCTGCGGGGCTGGTTGCAATCCTTCTTTACCTTTACCCTGCGTTTGTTACGATATTGGCAACGATTTTCCTTAAAAAACCGGTGACGATACTTAAATGTGTAGCCCTTTCCATGACCCTTGGGGGAACGATACTGATTATCGGACTGGACAGCGGTAATGGACAGGTCCTTGGAATTGTGCTGGGTATAACAGCAGCAGTTCTGTATTCAATCTACATCATTGTCGGCAGCAAGGTCATCCTAAATGCCGGTGCCTTTCCCGCTTCAACTGTTGTCATAATTTCAGCAGGTGTGGTTTTCAGCGGAGTCGTTGCCGTAAAAGGCGTACAATTCCCGATAACGTTGACCGGGTGGGTTTCAGTGTTTGCCATTGCCTTGGTTTCAACAGCCCTTGCCATTGTAACATTTTTTGCCGGTTTAAAAAAAATCGATCCTGCAAATGCTTCCATGATTTCCACCTTGGAGCCTGTGGTCACCATTGCGCTGGCTGTGGTTGTTCTTGGAGAGACAGTGACGATACCCAAAATTCTGGGGGGTATAATGATTCTTACAGCAGTGGTTCTTTTGGCAAGGAGCGAGGCCCACGCGCAAGTTTCAGGAGGGTAATGGAGGCTGAATCAAAAAGAGCCTGACCTGATGATGGGTATTTAAAAGTTTCCGTAATGAACTGCCCCGCGGCTTGCCGCGGGGCAGTTCATTTTATTTCAGACCGTTTTTTTGATATTCAGCTCAATGTGATGATTTTAGCCTTAAATATTCAAACTTGGATAACAGTAGTCGGTTGACAATTCCGCTATCTTCAGGTATTTGAATTACAACTGGTGGTATCTGGATGAAAATCGCCGTATTTTTGAGATAGATTCTAATAAGAAAATACAGGAAAAGTTGTTCACAATAAATGAGAAAGGAAATGTTTATGATCTATCGGTGTGATGCGGCCAAGGTAAAGGAAATCATAAAAATTCGAAGTTTTCGAAGTAAAATTGCACAAGTAAAAAGTCTCTTTGGTTGTAGCACAAACAAAAAATTCAATATATTAACCATCTGGAATTATATGTTGATTTTTATTTTGCTGTTTTTTTGCTTCGTAACATCAGGCTATGCCATAGATGTTACCCTCAAATGGACTCCGAATAATGAGTCAAACTTAGCGGGCTACACAGTTTTTTATCGTCAAGAAGGTCAGTCATATAATTACATCAACCCATACTGGGAAACCACAGACCCCACGTGTACTATTTATGATCTGGATGAAACTAAAACGTATTATTTTATAGTAAAAGCATTCAGTACTGAAGGTTTTCAAAGTGGTAATTCCAACGAAGTTTGTCTTGAAGCAGGAACAACGACAGGCAATTAGCCGCCAATAGCAGACGCAGGCCCAGACCCGGCCTGTGCGGTTTCGCATATGCACCACAAACATTCACAAATTTTTATTTTCGGTTGTTTTCCTAGAGTCGATGCCCTTTCAAATATGTATTGGCATAGGCCATTGTCAAAGAGCAAAATTTAAATCTAAAATGTTTCAGACAGACCAAGATAGCATTGATCGACATTCGAAAAAAAAGAAAATTCGAAATCAAATCAAAATGGACTCAATTGTTTTGCTGTTTTCAACCATAGCCGTAACCGGTCTGGCTGTTTTCATTATCTTTTGGTTGTTTGTCGTTCATATAATTTAAAGGCATTACCCTCAAGGTGAGACCTTTGTAAAACAGCCCTTTTTGCCCGATTTCTGTGTTAGGCTCAAATTTTAACCTTCAAAATGCTCAATGTACTCTTGTGGTTAAGATTTTCGCCTTCCCCTACAGGCCTAAGGCTTGAACTCGAACAAAAATTTCTATTTTTAAAAGGTATCCGCAATTCAATAGGATTAAAACATGTGAGGAAGAAGATAACAGCAATATGCTCTGCGAAAGAGTTAGAAATTGATGTTTTTTCGAAATCCGCTATAGATCGAAAGGGCATTGAACATTTAAAACGGCTGAGACAAGAGTAGTATTTCGGGCTTTAGATTACGAATTATACACTCGTAGCCTTCAAAAAGTGAAAGGAGAAAAAACATGAACAAAGCAGATTTAGTAAACGAGGTTGCCAAAGTCGTCAAAACCAAAAAGGATGCCCAGGCGGCCGTGGACGTTGTTCTTTCAAGCATTGCCGAGGCACTAGGGAAAGGAGACGCCGTATCATTGGTTGGGTTCGGCACATTTAAGGTGGCAGAGAGGAAGGCGCGTAAAGGCAGAAATCCTCAGACAGGGGAAGAGATATATATTGCGGCAAGGACGGTGCCAAAGTTTGTTGCAGGAAAGGCTTTAAAGGAAGCTGTGAAATAATTATTTGTTTGTAGATAACCGATAAAGGCAGAGTCAATATGACCCTGCCTTTTCTATTTGTACGCCCGGCAGGGCGCACTCACTTACCCTAAGTATCATGGCCCTTAAATTTTTTGTAATATTATTTTATAGTTTGGGCAAATCCGTTTACTCATCCCTACAAATCCACAAGATGATGGATTTCTCGAATGGAGATGCCATGGATCATATAAACCTCACACGGATACGACTGTGACCAGAAACGAGCTAATCCGTTATGCGGGACGAAGATGATTTGCCTCCTGTCAGTTTCAACATATTGCCAACCTAAAGATGAGAGTTTGTTCCATATTTAACCATACTGAATGATCATCAAAAACCATGAACAACAGAGTGATGCACAGAAAAATGTGCATCAATGCACAGTTTTTTGTGCATTTTTTAATTCCATATGCTTTTTAATTCCCCGAACGTTATAACCAACTTCTCATAAACAGCCAGAAAATAAGGATTTTTGCCACTCTATACCCACAAAACAGAATTTGGCACATATGTTGAATAGAATTCCATTTAATACATCCTTCCTAAAGGAGTAAATGTTATGAAATTCAACGTTATGTTCGTTGACGATTCAATGAGTGTTCTTGAATCTCTGCAATGGTTGTTCAAGGATGAACCTTATTATCTATTTACTTTCGACAACCCCCTTGACGCCCTGAAAGTTATAAGAACATTGGAGTGGGCTGTTGTCGTTGCGGATCGATCAATACAGAAAATGGATGGTCTTGAATTTTTGAAAAGGGTTCAGGTAGATTCGCCTCATACAATGGGGATAATCATGAGCGACGATAATGAAATTACCGGAAAACTTGATACGTTATATTCCGCATGCGGTTATCGATGGGTCAAGAAGCCCCTGAAGAAAAATGAAATTAAACAAGCGGTGAAGATGGCAATTGCGTATTATGAAACCAATGTCGACAGCAAAGAGCATGCAACTTCGACCTAAATTGAGCGATTTTCGAGTAACTCAAGTTTCACCCCTCAATATTGCTAAAAAACCTTATAGCTAGCAGGCTGAAATAATTTTTTTACGGTAAAACATTTCATTCTTAACCTCCCTAATTAGTTTCCATCCAGAAAAGGCCCTTTTTCGCAATTTCTGCGCCTGTCCCGTGAAATGCAGAGCCTATTTTTCTGGGATCAATCTGCGGAATTACTTGACCTTGCGCAATCCCGCCATGGCGGGACTGCATTGGAAGCTTGATTTGTGCCTGATATAGATTTATGGATAAGACACTAATTAGCATGGTTTCAAAAAGATAAATTTTGATGATTATGAAATGAATTTCATAAAAAATGGGAAATATTATTCATAATATTTGGCAGTGTTAATATTGTCGGACAAGACAATTATCTGTTATTATGGAAAATATGTCTATCTTGAGAATTTGGCACGATTTCTGCTTGATGCTTAATTATATTTAATTATAAAGTTAAAAGTATTAACGCAAGTGAGTGCCACTCAACTTCAACACCTAAAAAAAAACCACGTGACGGCCAAGCGCCTTCAAGGTTATATTTAAAAAGGGAGTTTGAGGTGGCACTTAATAAATGGCTTCTCTGGTGTGCGTGCATCTTATTCTTCGGTCGACCGTATATATTTATACATAATTTTAGAATGCACCGAAGTTAATAACGGCATTTAGGGAAGCCTTTATATTTAGAATAACTCTATGCTGATAAACGAAGCCAATTCATACCAAAAAAGACCTTATATTCCCTATGTATTTCCCTTTGCCCTCTTTGCGGTCTGCATCTATGCGGGTCTTTTCTTCAATATTTCCCAAAGCCTTATGTATCCAATAAAAACCGTTTTGGTTGCTTTAAGCTTGATTTACTTTTGGAATGTCTACAAACAGGAAATACGATTCTCATTTAGCTGGCTGCCTGTCATCTCCGGAATTTTGGTCTTCTTTATATGGGTGCTTCCTGAAGGGATGTATCCTCAGATCGGACATTCAGAGTTTAATCCTTATAAACACGCAAGCGGTTATGGTGTATATTTTATTATTATTTTCAGGTTGATCGGTGCCACTTTGGTTGTTCCCTTAATGGAAGAGTTATTCTGGAGATCGTTTGCCCTGAGATTTGCCATAAAATCTGACTTTAAATCCGTGCCGCTCGGGCAGTTTTCATGGATTTCTTTCATCTTCATTTCTATTCTTTTTGGATTAGAACATCAACGTTGGCTTGTAGGGATTTTTGCAGGAATGGTATACTCAGGTGTTCTCTATCGAAGCAAAAACCTATTTGACCCCATCTTGTCCCATGCAATAACAAATTTCTTGCTGGGCGTGTATGTTCTCTCAACCCATCAATGGTCTTTCTGGTAATTGAAAAACGAAATGTCAAAATAACATTAAAGGCTTTTCAACCAATCACAGAGTGTCTCGGTTGCAACTACATGTCCGGCGCAATATGAATAAAGGAAATGATCATAAAACTCATATGTGAAATGTATCCACTGCTTCTTTCATAAGCTTCCCGATCGCCATCTTTTGAGGACATCCTTGCTCTGCCAATGAATAGTCCAAATTTACCATTTGCAGTCGGATATTTTCAGGAATTGTTTTAAATTGGACGGCGGCGTAATCGTACTCACCGTAGCTTCGATAATACATGAGATACCGCATCACATCACCGATGGGGACATCCATTTCAACAATGGATTCACAAATTTTTGTACAACCGGCGCAATAATCTGAGTGTGTTTCGCAAGCATAGCGGTGCAAAAATTCAGTGTCCCGTACGGAGAGGTCGGTCCTGTTCAATGCACTGGCAACATTGGCCTTAAGGATTGTCATGTTCGGCATCTGCGAACAAATGCTGGCGATATCCGGATTTTGCCAAACTGCCATTAATTTGGCCTGGGCGTCGGTAAATCCTTTTAGTAAAAAACGGCCGGCCATTTTGAGTTCGGTATCTGTATTTGTCTTAACCGATCCTCCACCCTGGGTTTTCATGGCGGTCAATCCGATGCCCGCTTTCACACAGGCATCTACCGCTCGCTTCATACGGTCGGTATGCATCAAGCGAAAGTTGTAGGTCATCATAATACCGTCGATCCAGCCAAGCTTTGCCGCTTCCATCATACACGTTTCCATATTGCGGTGGGTACTGAAGCCGAAAAAACGGATTTTTCCCGCTGCCTTGGCCTTTTCCGCCCAGGTTTTGGTGCGTTCATCCAATTCATCAATACCGTAGATTCCGTGAACAAAATAAAGATCAATATAGTCGGTGTTCATTTTTTCAAGGGATCGATCAAGGAGCCGGGTCATGCCTTTGGGATCCCGGGCGTCGGATTTGGTCACCAGAAAAATTGTATTGCGATCTTCAGGATATTTTTTAAAATATTTTCCAATGCCAGTTTCGCTGCCGCGTTGATAGCAGTCCGCTGTATCCCAGTAGGTTACACCCCAACGCATGGCCTGTTTCATCATTATCTGGTTGGAGGCGATGTCAAACATTCCGCCCAATGAAAGTATTGAAACTTTTGCCCCGGTTTTTCCGAAGGGTCGGACAGGGATGGTTTTTTGTGCTTCGGTTGTGGTTGCAATTTGGCTGACCGGTGCCATGACCGCTCCCAATCCGGCACTGCCGGTAGCCTTTAAAAAATCTCTGCGGGACCATTTGCCGTCATTTTGCTGCATTTTGTAACCTCCGTTAATTCTTAATTCTTTTTCAGTATTTCACTTAAGTCCTTGAACCCTCGACGCCTTGAATCCTTTTTGTAAAAAGCGACCGGCCAGTTTTAGCTCGGTATCGCTGTCGGTATTCACCTGGTGCCGCCCATGTAAGTATTTGCCGTATCCCAATAGGTCACCCCCCGTTTGAAGGTTTGTCTTAGCACCAGCAAACTCATAAAAGTGTCGAGACTTCCCTCAAAAGCCAATATGAGGACATCTGTTCAGGTTTTTCCAAACGGCCGAGTCGGTATTGTTTTTGGTCCTTGGGAAGCTTCGGTTAAAGGGTTGAAAGCTGCAAAGATTGCCCCTACACTCGTTGCACCGGCTGCTTTCAAGAAGTCTCTTCGGGAGCGGTTGTGTTTTTTATCGACATACAGAATTCTCCATTTTTGAGACAGTCTCTGATATTTGAATGGTTGAAGTAAAAATTTCTCCCAAACATCGTTACCGTTTAAGAAGCAATGCGTGTTCAGGAGTTCTTGATTCATTGTCTGCCGTTACCCGAATCGCGCGCTTTCCCGGGACCGGACACTCGTGTTCGCAAACGCCGCAGCCGATGCAGTGTTCGGGATCGACATAGGGCTGCTGAAGCCGTATCTGAATTTCAATGCGACTTCCCGGCAACGGGGGTAATTCAAAGGGCAACCCGTCGGCAACCCGTAATCCCCTTTCCCAGTTGCTTACGATTCGCCGCCGTCGATGACCTGTTGACGGTAGAACCACGGTAAAATAATCACCTGTGGCAAGTTGATTCATGCCGGGACCGGTGCCCTGAAACTCGATATATAAGGCATCGGCCTTTGCTACAATCAGCTTGGAACCCGTATCAATAGTGTTGAAAACTTTACGGGTTCGGATGGCCTTGGGACTCACCGGGCAATTTTCCTGGCAAACGATACAGGGTCTGTCCATTGCCCAGGGCAGGCATCGGCCCCGGTCGACGAAGGCGGTTCCAATTTTAATCGGTCCCTGATCGGCATAGCGGTTTCTTCCCAGTCGTTCATCTATGCTGATGGGCCGTATCGCCGCTGTTGGGCAAAGATTTCCGCAGGCAATGCAATTAAACTGGCAACCGCTGGTTCCAATACGAAAATTGAGAACCGGGGTCCACAATCCTTCAAGACCGCCCTGCAGACCGGCCGGATGGATTACATTGGTCGGGCAAATACGCATGCACTGACCGCATTTGATGCAGCGGGAGAGGAACGCTTTTTCCGGCAGGGCGCCGGGAGGACGCACCAAAGCCGGCTCCCAGTTTCCACCAAGATGGCCGCTTACCCGAAGCATGGGAATGGCTGCGGCTCCGGATACTGCCGAAGCTAAAAATTGCCTGCGAGACAGATCCGGTGCGAGAATTTCACCCGAAGCGGACGGAGCGATCTGATACGTCATTAAATTATGACGGCACTCGCTCAGGCAGTTCATGCACAGGATGCATTCGTTTATTCGAATTTGCGACGTCGGCGAGCACGCACCTTCACAATTCTTTTCACAGAGATGGCAATCAATACATTCATTTTTTGTTTTGCCCATTCGCCAGATGGCAAAACGACTCAATATACCGAACATTGCGCCCGTCGGACATATGAAACGGCAATAAAAACGCGGCACCGCCAGATTTAATAATACCGCTGAGAGGAATATGGCTGCAATCAGCCAGGTACCGTCGTAGGCTCGTGGGTTGGTCGAAATGGATACAGCAGTGCGGTCAAGAAGCGGCAGGATAACAAGGTTTATCGAGCGGTACACCAACGGAATCGGATCCAGCAGTCCGATTTGAAGAGATGCCACCGAAGTTTGATAGCCATTAAATAAAGTGCTTAACAACAGCCAGACCGAAATGAAGATCAAAAACACAAAGCCAATTTTTTTTGGATTCGCCCGTGTTTGACGCACGGCATTGAGGATCATCCAGGTCAATATGACCAAAACCAAGATCCCGAAAAGCAATCGATTGGTTTCGGGTAAACGAATGGAGTCGATTGCCAGTTCGAGCACCGAAACCGTCAAAAGAAAAATCAGAATCCAATATTTGATCGATTGTCCGGGATGGTATCGATTGAGTTTTATTTTTTCGGCCATTGATTTTTTGCGTTTGGCCAGAAAGCCGACAAACTGGTGAATGGAACCGAACGGGCATATCCAGCCGCAAAAAAACCTTCCCAGGATTATTGTAAATACGATCGTTGCCAGCCCCCATAAGAGGCCATCATATACCGTTCGGGTGCTCAGTAGTGTCGCCAATCCCACCAGCGGATCCAGCTGAATCATCCAGTTTACCGGCCAGCCGCGTAACTGCCACCATTGATCCCCAAGGGTGGTGACCGCACAAAACCATAAAAACAGGACAAAAAAGAAGCCTTGACAGATTCGTCGGGTGGTTACGATATTCATGATTTTTTTAAATTGATGCCATTACAGGATTCAATTTGTGATAGTCCGCGGTTCCAATTCCGGCGGCTTCCGCTTTTCCGATGAACGGAAGTTCGTCTAAAGATTTTCCGAGTAAAGATGCGCCAAATGCATCGACAGCGACCTGATCCGTACTGACGATCATGGTATTGGTATTTTTAAGGTCCGAAAGAGAGCCTCCGGTGGGACCGTTGGTCATCATGCTCGTGGTCGCGTCCAGTATCACGAGAGAGGGCTTTACCATCATGGCCAGTTCCATGATAATGTTGTGTATATCCTGGTGAAAGATATTGCGGCGACCCCCCAGAAGTCCGTACCAGTTTTTCATGATCATGGATGCGCCGCTTCGATGGTGATCTTTAAGTGGCGCCATACCGATCACTTTGGTGATATCCGTAAAGGGTTTGTAAAGAACCGGCCAATTTCGGATCAATTTTGCGTCTTTGACCGTCATGGGGCTGAACAAATCATTGCGCGGCAATAACACCCGGGCACCGGCACTGCGGGCGGCATCGGCAATGCCTGTCAAGGAAAAGCAGCTGGCAGGATCATTAATGGGGTTATCCGTTACCAAGACGGATGCGGCGCCGGCCCGAAGACAAAGCTGTGTCATTTCGGTGATGATCGCAGGATGCGTCGTTGCCGACAGCATGGCCGGAGACGCAAAGGCGGCATTGACTTTAAGCAGCACCCGATCTCCTTTTTTTATAAATGCTTCAATACCACCTAAGGATTTTAGTGCCATCCGTAAGGTGGCAACCCTGTCCTCTCCTCGGACAATGCTCATTTTTTGCCCCAGAGCGTGAATGGAAAAATCCGGCAGGATAAGGTTTGACTGATCATTTTTTGATAAAGTGGGACCTTTGGAATCATGGAACCAGAAACCCGCGGCACAGGCGGCAGTTATGGAAATCCCTGCTTTGGCCAATCGATCCAGAAATTGACGCCGGTTCAATCCGCTACTGTTCGGATCGGGATTCATTCCCCCCCTCTTTTATTCGATGATATAATCGTATGGCCAGCGTTTTCGCCTGATTAATGGTTGCAGCTTCCCGAATGCCTGCCAAATACGAACCATGGAAAAAAACTATTTCATAGGTGTCTAAAATTTCTATCAATCGAGCACCTTTTATCGACAGCTGCGCTTCAATATTTTTCCCGCCGTATGCTAATAAAAACATTATGTAAGCCGAGGCCAATTCTTTTGCTTTAACAGGTGTTCTGCGATGGGAGAGATATGCCGTGAGGTTGTGCTCGTCAAATTCATATTCGGCAGTGTAAATCTTATCGAAACCATCATATCCAAAAGCATCCGAAGAGATTAAGACCATACTGTTTTTTACCAGTTCTTGCTTGGGGAACAGCTCAGTTTCATTGACGGCAGCTATTTTTGCAGGGGTGTTGCGAATGAACGTCTCGGCCATCATTTTTACAGGCTGCTGAACCTGTTCGGATACATTGGATGCAATGATTTCTACATAATAACGGCCATGAATCAGAAAGAGAGCGTTGGGTGTCCTGTAGGCATGTTGAGCCAAACCGAGGGACTCTGCATCTTGCCGGCGCTGGGCGCTGAACACTGAAAAAGCGTTTTGACTGTTGCCCATGTCATAAACAAAGGCTTCCATCCACAGATCGGTTGCACGTTCATCCCTAAAGCGCTGACTGATCAAACGGGTAAAACCGGCGGACAAGTACAATTCGGCCTTGCCGTTGATTTTATCGGAAAGATTGCGGGGGTCAAACATCTCCGTTGATGTGAGGGGCTGTATGCCTTCAGGCAAGGGGACAAAGGATGCGTTCGGAGACAATTGAGAAGATGGTTTGTCTTTGTCTGGCTTCGGTAAAAGAGCATCTTTTTGCAATATCCCGGGGTTAAATTGGGATTGGGTGATAAATATACCCACCCCGATAACTATGAGAATGGATAAAATAACCATACTCAAAAACGTTTGCCGCCGACTGTTGTTTTTATTCTCCCGAATCACTGAATCCTCAAACTTTGACAGTAATTTTGGCAAAGACACTTGTACGTGTTCAGGGGGTGCGCTCTCCCCGCGTCACTTTGACGTCTACGTGTCTGGTCATTTCAATGACTTAGCATAATGCAAAGACCCACAAAGTGTCAATTCGCAAATGGGTTTTAAGCCTTGTTACGGAAAAATTTCATAACGGTCTCCTGGAAATCCTGAGCACATTCCAGATAAATGAGATGGCCGGCACCGGCAAAAGATTTCTCCACGGCATCGGGAATATGGATGGAAAGTAAACGGCCGTTTTCAGGCGGCACCAGCATGTCATGCTCGGCGGTGAGGATTAAAGTGGGAACTTGTATGTTACCGATGCGTTCGCAGGCATCGAAACCGCTGATAGCGTCAAGTTGACGTTTGAGCGCATAGTCCGGCTGGATAGGCGCTTTCAACAGCCGTTCTTTGTATCGTTTCAAGGCACCCGATCCGCTTTTAAGGAATTGAGGCGTGACCAAAAGCGTAAGGTTTTTATCGATGATCTCCTCCGGTGAAAGACCTTTGTTATTGGCAAATTGTTGGATCACATTCGGATTTGGGGGAATACGCTTACTGCCGCCACAATGGGTACATCCAAGTACAAGACGATGGACCCGGTCCGGATGCCTAAGGGCCAATTTTTGAGCAATCATGCCGCCCATTGAGAGACCCGCAACTCCTGCTCGCGTCACCCCGGCTGCATCCAGAACAGCCGCGGCG
Organism: uncultured Desulfobacterales bacterium; assembly: GCA_937998305.1. Classification (GTDB taxonomy): domain Bacteria; phylum Desulfobacterota; class Desulfobacteria; order Desulfobacterales; family UBA11574; genus UBA11574. The sequence continues at coordinate 71,721 of CALLDL010000004.1, forward strand.
TGATCAGCCATTTCCTCAATTGTGTATGGGCGATTTGGCTTGCTGGAACGACCCGCACCTATGTTGTCAAAGACAATTACACGGAAGTGGGGAGACCATGCTTCGATGCTCTCTTCCCAGGACCACGTCCCGCCGCTGACCCCGCTAATCAATAGCAGAGGCTCTTTTTTCCCGTGACTTTCCCAATGAATCCTTAGGTGTCCGATAGTTGTCCTGGGCAAATTTCACCTCCAAAGAAGCGGTCCGTCTTTATCTCTTTACCGGCAGATGTCAAATGGCAACACATCTTATGGGCAGGCAAAACACAATAGAGGAAGGCGGTTTGTGAGTCAAATAAAAATAGGACCGCAAGGAACATAAATTGGTGAGTGGGGGCAGGTCTGAATCATCGATTAGTTTGAATATTGATATCAACTAACCGGTTCTCAAACTGTAGCCGACAATTCCCACCAAGATAATTATAATTCCAATACCTCCTGTTAAGTTAGGTAACACGCCATTTAATAGCAATATTTCACCTGCCAAGGAAAAAATAACCTCTCCGGATTGCGTCGCATCAACCGCTGATATTATGTAAGGAGATTTTGATGCATTTCTTGCTTTATAAAATATGGACGTGGCAATAATGCCCGAAGATACGGCAACAATACCGGTGTTGATTAATTGGCCTTTGAGAGGAAGTGGAGGGGCTACAATTATTAGCAATAGTACCCAAAAAGGGATAGACCCCATCGTCATGAGCAAAACACATGCCGGTGCATCCTTTAAAACTGGAGAGTCAATATGTGGTATCAATGCATGATTGCCATGTTTAGCAAAATTTAACAGCTGATTTCCTGTGGGATATGCAAAAGCAGCAATGACAACCGGTATCACACCATAAAGTATGTGATTTACGGCAAGTCCACTTTCTTTATTATAAAATTGGATGAGTAAAATACCAAAAAAAATGAGAAAAGAAAAAAAGACACCATACCGAGGGACTTTTTCTTTAAAAAAAAGAAGGACGATAGGGGTGGCAATAACCGTAAACTGCCATGTACCGGCGACAACCCATCCGGGTGCATGATCGGCTGCATAGCAAAGAAAACTGTAAAATATACCGAATCCAATACTTCCGGCTATAAGCCAAAATCTATAGTTTTTTATGAATATTTTTATTACATCGCGTAAATAATCTGCTCCTCTATTAATGGTTATTAAAATAACAAGCAGAAAGAACATATAAAAAAAACGTAACGAAGAGGACCAGACCCAATGGCCGCCGGATAAACTCATGGAACGATTTAAAATAAATGTTGCACTAAAAAAAGCTGAGGATAAAAGACCTAATAAGATAAGTCTAATCATTAAACTTTAATCCAACTATCAAAGTAATTTGTTTTTGCCCGATTATTGGGAATGTCATAATTACAACCCGACCAAAAGATGTTCTTCTGAACTTCAACCCAAGACCGAATAATGCCGATTAAATATATCCTAAAGTGCAAAAAAAATCAAACGAGTAAACCCGGTAAAATGAACGAGCAAAAAGGTCAAGTCCAAGGTTCCGGGGTTAGAGTCGGAGGATGTGAAAATTTTAATCCAACACCGAACGTTGTCGGATTAACCATCCCGGAACCCTGAGTCCTTACGAAGATTTTCGTTCGGGCAGCAATCCATTATGGGTGATCCCATTATTCATATTGATAATTTATTTTAATTGACATGCCACAAGGTGGTATTAATTTAAAGGGGTTATAAATTGTAAAAGATTATGTCAAAAAATAGTTTTCCGGTAAAAAATTAAATAAATACCATTAAGCTTGATGGATTGAAGGAGGGATATTAATGAAAGCTAACCAATTCAAATGCCTATCATTTGCAATTTTTATGATAATGTTGTTTGCCCATTTGGCCCAGGCCTTCGAACTGCAATGGTATGGACAATCGGCCTTTAAAATTACGACCCCTGGCAACAAAGTGATATTGGTGGATCCCTTTATTACCAAAAATCCGAAAACCCCGCAAAGCTTGAAGGATTTAAAGAAAATCGGCAAGGTGGATCTGATACTCGTCACCCACGGTCTTGGAGACCATATTGGAGACACGGCCGAAATTTCTAAATTAACCGGGGCAAAGGTGGCGATGAATGCCGATATGGGCCATACCTTCGCGTCGTTAGGATGGGTGCCTTACGTACGATTGATCCGGTTTAACAAGAGTGGACCAATAATGCCGTTGGGTTCCGGAATACGGATCACCATGGTTCACGCTGAGCATAGCTCCGAAGTTGTCTATACCGATCCCTCATCGAAAAAAAAGAGCGTTCGTCCTGGTGGCGAGCCTGCCGGCTACATTATTGAATTAGAAAATGGCTTCAAAATTTACCACGCTGGCGACACAGGTGTTTTTATCGACATGAAATTCATCAGTGAGTATTATAAACCTGATCTCGCACTTATTCCCATTGGGGGCCATTTCACCATGGATCCGGCCCACGCCGCATATGCAATTCGAACACTGTTAAAAGTAAAAAAGGTTATTCCCATGCACTATGGCACTTTCCCGCCTCTCAAGGGGACTCCTCAAGAGCTTAAAAAACTGCTCAATGACTTTGAGACCGAAATCATCGTAATGAAACCCGGCGAGACGCGAAATTTCTGAGTCGTTACCACCGGATTAACCGGTATGACTTGAATATATATTTTTATCCTTCTCGTTAGGCTTGTGGTTAGCGGTGAACTGACTGAATACACAGAGATGGTGGGAAGCGCGCGCACAGCCGAAACGGATAGGATGATTGCCAGGGCTTTAGAGGTTGGAGCAGATGCAATCATCAATGTTCGCTATATGACAACAAGTGTTGTGGAGAGTGCGGCTGAACTGCTGATTTACATTACGGCTGTTAAGCTTAGCGACGGGTCTGAAACTTAATTTTACCGGCTGTTGTTAAAAATATTCCTGTAAATATTAAGATGGTTCCTTTTACATGATATTCTCTTAACTCCTCATTTAGAAAAATAATCGCTAAAATGATACTAAACACCGGCATTAGATGAATAAAAATCCCGGTCTTGTTCGCTCCGATAATTTGTATCGCCTTATTCCAAAATATGTATGCTAAAATCGATGCAAAGAGAGCGACATAAACAATGCTTCCAATAGTGGCTTGTGAAATATTCATTGTCTTTCCAGCACTCATTTCCCAGATATAAAATGGGGAAATAAATAAAGTACCGATTATAATTAGGGTTGCAAGAAAGCTCAGGGAATTGAGCTCAGTCGGACATTTTCTTAATAATACAGAGTACAAAGCCCAACTAATTCCGGCACAAATAGTCCACAAATCTCCCTTGCTGAACCGAACAGAAATGATGGTTGACAGATTTCCGTTAGCAATAATAAACAACAAGCCGGCCAAAGAAATAGCGATGCCAATACTCTGTCTTAAAGTAATCCGCTCTTTAAAACCCAGCCAGGAAACCATTACGATAAATATTGGTATCATGGAGTTTATTAAAACAGTGTTTGTTGCTGTAGATAATTTCAGTGCCATGTAGATAAAGATACTGAAATTGGTTACGGAAAGAATTGCCAACACCGTAAGAATTTTTAAGTTCCGCCGAATTATATCAAATTGATGTACGATATGCCCCAGTGAAAAAGGCAATATAATCAGCAACGCAACCGCCCAACGCCAAAATGCTAATGTCATCGGAGGTATTTCATTGTGAATCCCTCTTCCAACAATAAAATTTCCGGACCAAAACAATACCGCAAAAATAAGCAATAAATAATGCATGAAATGAACTATGTTGAATTATTAATTAAGAGTTGAATTGACCTTTATTTAATGGGTTTGGGTGATGAACGCAATCAATAAAATTCTGATAAGTTGTTTTTCAAATGAAAAGATAAAAGGCAGAGCTAAAGCCTGCCCTGCCTTCTTTATCCATTTTGTTTATTCGTAAAAAAGATACGAATCGATGAGCACCATAAAATTTCAGATAGAGGATTTTATAGAAATAATTACATTTTCCTTTCTGTGTATTTTGTTTCCAGGAGTTGAAATATCTTCATTTTTTTGTAGATAAATACGTCTTATATTATATCCTTTTTCTATATGCTTGGACAGGGATCTTGTCATATTTTTTTGAACATTTTCATCATTGTAAAATGCAAGTTTTTTACGAACCGTCACTGTTTCCTGAATTTCGCATTGATCTTCGGTCTGAGGCGAGTTCTCATTTGCGTTTTCTTCGGTTGACAAAAATATGTTTGAGATTTCCTCTAGACCCCTTCCCGAGCTCTTTTTTTCCATTTAAAATACGTCCCCTTCTCCTTTTCGTTTTAGTACCGATTGATTAACTTTAAGTCCCATCCTCATCGTTTAGAAAAGAATCCGAGGATTTATTGGCAATGACATCAACCATCTGTGAATAGTTGGATTGGGGGGAATACGCAGGAAATTCCTCTATCTCAGAAGCCGGCGATTCATCCTCGGAAAATTTCCCCATCTCAGCGCCAGCCAGTTCATCCTCCGAAAATTCCTCCATTTCGGAAGATAAAGGTTCATTCTCGGGCAATTCTGCGGCAGTTTCAATATATTCTTCTGTCTTTTGCAAGATGTTTTGCGCCGCGTTGGAGGTGTTGAGATTCTGGTAGGTTCTGGCTTCCTCTGAGCGAATAACCTCCTCAGCCAGATTTTCGTAATCCTTGTGACCAATGGCATTTTTATCATAATCTCCAACAGGCAGGCCAAGATCTGCTGTCTCCCTGAGACGGATATTGTAACGAATTACCGTGTCAAAGACATTGTTTCCAAATTCTGCTTTAACTTTTTCTAAAACAATCCTGGAGTACCGTGTTCTGCGATCATACATCGTGATAAGAGCACGAGAATTAATATCATGGCCAATTTTGTCTTTAAGCAGGATAATGATTTCTATTAGTTTGGTAACACCACGAAGAGAAAAAAGGCTCATATCGATGGGGATAATTACTTCATCGCAGGCACGAAGTGCATTAAAGCTAAGATGCCCAATGCTTGGGGGACAATCAATTACAATAAAGTCATATTTTTCTTTGAGAGGCTGAATGGCCCGAAAGAGTCTGTCTTCCCTCTTCTCCAGTCCTGAAAGCTCTTGTTCGAATGCACTGAGGATTAGGCTTGAAGGAGCAAGATCAAAGTTGTCTTTAACAGGCAGCAAGATATCCTCAATCCCCCAAAGCCAATTTTTCTTTGGTGTTATCACATCATAAATAGTTTTCTCGAGATCGGAAGGTTTTACGTTTAGCCCCATGGTTGCATGGGCCTGAGGATCAAAATCGATAAGCAATACCTTTTGTCCTTTTAGAGATAATGAAGATGAAAGGTTAATGGCTGTTGTTGTCTTACCGCATCCTCCTTTTTGATTCGCACTCGCAATAACTCTCATAAATTTTCTCCTTTCTTTTATTTACGAACAAGAACCCTCCTTTATATTAGATAAAAAGATTTTTCAAGGAAAAATACGATATATTGTGTAGTAAAGAATAAAATATACAACATAACGTTGACAGTTTGTTCATCATGGGGTAAGAAATCTTACTTAGATACTGATTTTGTCTTTTGTCAATTGATTCGGGAAAATACAACATGCATAGTATTTTGGTGATTGACGATGAAAAATCCAAAGCATTCTTGACCTCAATCGCATTATCAAAATCCGGCTTCAATGTCGAAAAAGCCATAAATGGTTTAGAAGGAATTCAAAAATTCGATGAAGGCCATTATGATTTGGTTATTACGGATATTTTGATGCCGGGTCTTGATGGCAATGGTGTTGTCCGGCATATACGTAATTCCAGGAGACAATTTACACCTGTTATCGGAGTCTCTGGAACTCCCTGGCTTCTTGAAGACAGCGATTTTGATGCTGTCCTTTCAAAACCTTCCTCGATCAAAACTCTGGTTGATACGGTTAAGAATCTGACATCATCCATCCACAAGTAATGATATGAGAAGAAGCGATAAAGAAATTACCGACAAAAGGGCTATTGAAGACATCATTTTGAGATCAAAAGTATGCAAGCTTGCGATGTGTGAGGAGAACATGCCTTACATCGTTCCTCTGTGTTTTGGTTTCAAAAATAATACCCTTTATTTTCATAGCGTCCCGAAAGGGAAAAAATTTGAAATTCTTAAAAAAAATCCTAATGTTTGTTTTGAATTTGAAATATCTACACAAGTTGTCAAATCCGCCAAGGCATGTAAGTGGGGAATGAAATATAGAAGTGTTATTGGATTTGGCAAAGCCAGCTTTATTTCAGATGATGATCTGAAACGGCAGGCTTTTGATATCATTATGAACCAATACGCCGATGGATCATTTATATATGAGGAAGCATTGTTGAAATCTGTTGTTATAATAAAAGTCGAGATTCGCAGCATGACTGGGAAACAATCTGAAATTTAAAGACGCTGGGATCAACCATACCCTCGGGTGTCAGATGAGTGAGCAAGTCTTGAAGCGGGTTGTAAAATTCTCCCACAAAAATTTGGGGTTTGTAGTAACCAATACCAAGTTTCTTCTTTACAAAAGTAATGGCATTTTTAAGGTTGGTGCCGACCCCGCCCTTGAAATAAATGTCTGCCTTGGTGGTTTCGGACAAAATTTCCTGTTTTTCCAATAAATTTTTACCCCCATATCCTGAAGCGTATTCATAAAGACAAGGTGCTCTGACCGGAAAAAGTATTCCTCTTCAGGGGCCTTTCTGAAAGTCAGATCGCTGAGAAGGCCAAGGTCGGCGGCGACAATGAGATAAGACGCAAGGCGACGATTAGGGAAGTCTTTAGGGAAAAAGATAAAAGGATATTCATTATAAAAAGGAGATGTTGAAATGCTTCACTACGAATTTTTACACGATGACAGCATACTGATTGTTACACCTGATGGGCCTTTGACATCGTCGGATTTTGAGAGGCTGGCCATGGAAGTCGATCCGTTCATAGAAGAAAAAAGCAAAATTAACGGGTTGATGATTTATGTAGAATCATTCCCTGGCTGGAATGACTTTGCCGCGTTGGTATCTCATCTGAAATTCGTCAAAAACCACCATCAAAGTATTGGGAGGGTGGCAGCTGTAACCGACAGCGGTTTTTTATCCATTTTGCCACGAGTTGCCAAACATTTTGTCAGTGCTGAAGTGCGTCATTTTGATTATCAGGACAAAGAAGGTGCGTTGAATTGGCTAAAGGACATAGGATAAAGATGATTCAGATTTAAGGATGCTCTATTATCTCGACTTCCTCGGTCGTTGGCACCCCATTCGTGGCCGCAATTTCCGGCCCTAGAAGTATGGCCAGCCATCGCGTTTCTTCTCTGCTGTCTAAGGCGATTTTGGCAGTCATGGTCAACGGAACGGATAGCAGCATCCCCACCGGTCCCAGGACCCATCCCCAGAAAAGAAGCGATAAAAAAACCACCAGTGTGGAAAGGCCAAGACCACGGCCCATAAATCGCGGTTCAATGACATTGCCCACCAGGAGATTTATAACAACGAAACCGGCTGCCACGATAACGGATTGGACAAATCCGAGTTGGATAAGGGCGAGCAATACAGCCGGTATGGCCGCGATAATGGAACCGATATTGGGTACATAGTTCAAAAAGAACGCCAGAAGGGCCCAAAGCACGGCATAATCAACCCCGACAATGACAAGCAAGATAAAAACCGCAATGCCGGTAGCAAGGCTCATCCAGGTTTTAATGGCCATATATTGTTTAACGGTGTTGATGAATTTGTCGAAATTTTCAAGAGAATTTTTTTCATCTCCAAAGATGGTATGCAATTTTACTGGCAAACTTGAGGCTTCGATTAACATGAAAATCACGATCATCAAGATTAAAAGCCCATTGGTGAGGACCTTCCCTAGACTGTTCAATCCACTGGCAACAACCTTCATCGCTGCTTTTGGATCCAACAGTTTCGTCACTGCCAGACCTGCCGTGTCTATTTTGTGTGATTCTAGCCAGGTTACCACTCTCGCTATAAGCGCACGAAGCTTGGCTTCATATACCGGAAGATCACCTGAAAAATCTTTGATGGATGAACCGACCAGCCCTGAAATTAAAAAGCCGATCAATAAAACGCCAAAAATTACTAGAATCAAGGCCAGCCAAATGGGAAGGCCTTTTCGGTGCAACCAGAATAACGGTGGGGCACTGATGATGGCGATAAATGCTGCCAACAGAAAAGGCACCACGATGGTCACGGCAGCACGCATACCCGCGATAACTACCACAAAGGCCGCAACGGTCAATAAAATTTGGGATGCCGATGCTCTATGAGAAATTTCTTTCATGGGCTTTAACTTGAATGTTTTCGAGAAAAAATAAAAGTTTTTGATTAAAAACTTTTATTGCAAGCATCTATTTTTAATGTAAATTTATCGAGTATTAATCTTGTTCTATTATTTAAAAAACGAACTGTCAATCTTGATAAATTCCCGGTTATCTTTTTGACAATTTGATTTTTTATAAACATCTGATATGATGCTACATAATCTCCGGGATAAATTCTTCAAAAGAATTTTGGGTAACGCTTCTTTACATGCCTGATTAACAGAACTTTCAGGGCAAAGACGTGAAAAATAACCTGAATCTTGCATGAATATTAATGAGCATAAATATTAAGGAGAATTAATGAGAATCTTTAGGTTACTTGATTGAAGAGGGTTTTAAAAAATCATATTATTATTCATTTTACCCGAACGGTATATCGGATGATGATCTATTTTCTCATTAATATTCACCTAAAGGGCGAGCCGGAGGCTTTCATCTGCAGCGTTATTAAGGGCTCGCAATAGTTCATTATGGCTTCGTCCTTAAGTGCCTTGCATATGAAAGCTTCCAACTCGTGCAAAATTCAGGAATCAACACCAGATCAAAAAAAGGAAACTATCTGAAAAGAGGAGACAGACTAAAATTAAAGTAACACATCAGAAGTTAAGAGAAATTCAAGCCCCCATGGTTTCTTCCCTAATTTATGGCTTTGCAAGAGAAATCGGTTATGAAAAAGCAATGAAAATTGCCAGGAACGTCATTAGTGAAGATGCAATAGCGTCAGGGAAAAAGATGGCACAGGAATATAAAGGAAACACTCTGACTGAACTGTCTAAAATCGTAAAAGAAGTATGGGCCAATGATGGTGCAATAGAAATAAAGATGATCAAAGAAACTGACAGCGAGTTGTTTTTCGATGTTACATATTGTGGATATGCCCAAATGTACGAAAAAATGGGGATAAAAGATATGGGGTCCACTCTTTCGTGTATCAGAGATTTTTCGTTCCTAAAGGGATTTAATCCACAGATCGAATTAAGAAGAACACAGACCATCATGGAAGGCGCCAAATATTGTGATTTCCGCTTTGAAAAAACAAGATGATGTCCGGCAGGTTAAATACGCCAACATCGAGTGAGAGGAGACAAATCATGTCCACTTTATTCGAAGAAACTGCAATTAACGGTATGACGATGCCAAACAGAATGACAAGATCCGCTACCTGGGGAGGGATGTGCGGCGTCGATGGCCGTCCCACGAAAAAATTGATCGACTTTTACCGTGTTTTAGCACAAGGCGGTATCGGCCTGATCGTTTCGGGATATACGTTTGTAAGGCAGGAAGGGAAGCAGATGCCAGGCAAAATGGGCATTCACACCGATGATTTTGAACCGGAGATGGTGGCGCTATCCAATGCCGTCCATGACGAAGGCGGGAAGATCTGTGTCCAGTTGGTTCATGCCGGCGGCCAAACCAGTACAGAAGCTGCAGGCCGGCAACCCCTGGCACCTTCGGCTGTTCAGGTCGATCAATTTTCGGAGATACCGTCTGAACTTTCCAGGGATGACATCCTTGACATTGTTGCAGCTTTTGGAGAGGGGGCTCGTCGGGCCAAGAGATGGGGTTTCGATGCTGTACAACTGCATGGGGCCCATGGCTATCTGATTAACCAGTTTCTTTCTCCGCTAACCAACCGACGTACAGATGATTACGGTGGCAGTATTGAAAACCGAACCCGGTTTCTTCTGGAAGTGTATAAAAAGGTGAGAGAGACGGTGGGATCGGAGTATCCCGTTCTCATCAAGCTGAATGCTGCGGATAATCTGGATGGTGGTCTGGAAGTCGGTGATGCGGCCTACGCTGCCGAAAAACTGTCTAAAGAAGGAATCGATGCCATAGAAGTCTCCGCCGGCACCTCGGCCTCCGGCATAAAAAATCCGGCGCGTCAGAGGATAAATAAACCTGAGAAAGAGGCATATCATCTGGAACTGGCCCGTCGAATCAAGGCGAGGGTCACCTGTCCGGTGATGGTTGTGGGTGGTTTTCGGTCCTTCGAAGTTGCGGAAAGAGCAATCAAAAATCATGGCATGGATTATATCGCCATGTCCAGGCCGCTGATCCGGGAACCCGATTTGCCCAACCGCTGGCTAAAGGGGGAGCGCAGCCCGGCCAAATGTATTTCATGCAACAGCTGTTTTAAGCCTGGCCTCGAAGAGGGCGGCATCTATTGTGTAATTGAGAAAAAAGAGCGGGAAAAGGCTGCAAAAGGCAAGTAAAAGGCTTTGCCCCAATTGGAATGCTGGAATAATGGAATAATGGGTTCTGGGATAATGCAATGTTGGATTAATGGTAAAATCAAAAATGGATAATATCCTTTTAAAAACCAACCTTCCAGTATTCCATTATTCCATACCCGAGGCAAGCGTGAAAGCTTCATAAATTATCCTATATTTTCATAGAGTTATAGAATTTCAAAGACGTAACAAATTATTAGATGATGAACATTCGAACAAAATCCATATTAGTTTTAATCCTGCTTGGAATGGTTGACCTCGTGATTCCCATACCCATTATCGGCCTGATGTTAATTTATGTTATCGTCCAAAAGCCTTCTTGGTTTCTGGATCTCGCCCAAGAAATCTACCGTTTGGGATAGGGGATGCTTTTTCAATTTATTTTCGGCAAGCAATTCGCAGATACAATCGCCATAATAGCCTTGACCGCGTCACTATTGTTTGCTGTCTTTACATTTGCTTATATATATAGACAATATAAGACCTAAATTGAGCGTTTCAAATGGTGACAATTTTTTGCTTAATTAAATCCATTGATTAGGTGAGACCACTTATCGACTTAAGCAATGTATATTTATTTATAATTATTACTTTTTTGTATAGCCATGTCACTATTTGAAACGCTCAGTTTAGGTAAGAAATATATCAAAAAGTATAAGTCACATTCAACTGCTATTCAGAAAGAAAAGATCGGAGTCATATGTCAGAGATAAAGATAACAAGCGGCTATATTCCCGGTTCCATCGGCCGAGTGGTTGAACTTCATGGGACTTACTACAATACCCATTGGGAATTCGGTCCCTTTTTTGAATCAAAAGTAGCTGCAGAGATGGCAGGATTCATCGGGAGGTATGACAAAAATCAAGATGGCTTCTGGACGGCTTCGCTGGAGGGCCACATTGGAGGATCCATTACCATTGACGGGATTCATGCCAAAGACGAGGGTGCACATTTACGGTGGTTTATTGTGTCCGACAGTTTGCGCGGAAAAGGTGCCGGCAACTTGCTTATCCAAACGGCCATCGACTTTTGCCGAAACAAAGACTACCGATGTATCTTTCTTTGGACCTTTGAAGGTCTTCATGCTGCCAAACACCTTTATGAGAAGTATGGTTTTCAACTCGTAGAGCAGCACAAGGGAAGACAGTGGGGAAAAGTCGTCAAAGAGCAGCGATTCGAATTGGCGATCAAATAGTATTGGATGCCAGATTTGACAGGTAAACCTAGATTGATCGATTGTTGAGTTTGCCGAAGATGTAAGGCATGAGATATGCAGCCGGAGTCTGCTACTGCAAATGTTTCATAACGCAGCAGATTCGGTAAACTCGACAAGCCCGAAGGGTTTCAAATTGTGAAAATATAGTTTAGATTCCGTCTGCCAAATCGGTGATAATATTTAATGCTTGATAGTAGTATAATATCTAATTAATATTAGATTTATAATAAAATAGCGCGATTTGAAACGCTCAATTTAGGAAAAATTGAGGGGATTGTAACAATATGGCTGAAATATTTATTACCAGAAGAGTTTTCAGGGGCGTCATAGACATATTGGAAAAAGAAGGGCATACTATTGACATCAACGAATCGGACAGAATTCTACCTGCTCGGGAACTGGTTAAAAGGGCTCATGGAAAAACGGGTCTTATCTGTTTGCTCAACGATAGCATTGATTCTGTGGTCATGGACAAACTTCCGTCTCTTAAGGTGATCTCCAACATTGCCGTGGGGTATGACAATATAGATATCGTCGCCGCTACCCAACGGGGAATTATGGTGACCAATACACCGGGTGTGCTGACTGAGACAACGGCCGATTTGGTCTTTGCCCTGCTGCTTGGCGCTGCTCGCAGGATACCTGAAGCCGATCAATTTATAAGGGCTGGGAAATTCAAAAACTGGCAACTCTTGCAACCTCACATGGGTGTGGACATCTATGAAAAAACGCTGGGCATCGTCGGTATGGGCGCCATTGGACAGGCGGTGGCTAAAAGAGCGACAAAAGGGTTTGACATGCGGGTCATTTACTTTAGTTCTTCCAGAAAAGAAAGGGCCGAAAAAGAATTTGGCGCCGAATTCGTAACATTCAACGAACTGCTCTCTCTAAGTAATTTTATTAGCATTCACGTTCCCCTAACAGAGAAGACGAAACATATGTTTTCGACCGAAGCATTCAAAAAAATGAAAAACACCGCCATCCTTATTAATACTGCCAGGGGGCCGGTGGTGGATGAAACAGCTCTGGTTGAGGCCATCAAGGACGGACAAATCAGAGGAGCGGCGCTGGATGTGTTCGAAGAAGAGCCCAGTATTCATCCGGAACTTATCAAAATGGAAGAGAACGTGGTGTTGGCACCCCACATCGGAAGCGCTTCCATCGAGACAAGGCTGCGGATGGCAAAGATGGCAGCCAGGAATATGGTCCAAGGCCTGAAAGGAAACCGGCCGCCCAACTTGGTCAATAAAAGATTAGACTCCAGGAAAGAAACAAATAAGTAGGCCAAAAAATTGATTCATACCACTAAAAAGGAAAAAAATGGAACCTAAAACAATTCCCCGAAAGAAAATAGCCATTCGTTTGCTCTACACTGTATTTTTTCTTATTGTATTTGAAATTCTGAAAATTATCATTCAGGTTTCCGTTTTGTTTCAATATGTTTATCTGCTCATTTCAAAAAAATATAGCAGTCCGGTTAGAAATTTTACAAACAAGGTTTCCGTTTATGCATATAGGGTTCTCCGTTATGTCACTTTGAATGAGAACGACAAGCCGTATCCTTTCCACGATTTTCCCAAGGAAATGGAGTTGTCCGAGGCTGAAGTATTATTCGAATAAAGCTTTAAAACTTTTTGTGTCGGGCAATTTCGCCTTCTATCAGGAAAATCACCTCATATGGCAACGATTATATGCACAGGTTTCAGTGAACAGATGGACGAAGAAAGAGCAAAGAAATCGGTATCCGTCAGTATATTGAAAAATCCATTAATAGGGCTGATCTGGCCAAGCTGGTTCGGAAGGTGCTGGACAAAAAATGATGCGGGTTGGTCAATATTTAAACTGTTAATCGTCAAGTCGGAGGTATGACCTGATCGAACTTATAGGGAATTAAAAGGATAATAATTTTTGAGATATCATTGTCGTATCTCATTTTGAGTAAATATAGATAGTTGCAAGATATCACGACTCAATAACCACATCGTTTTGCCTGAAAAAGCAGCCCTCGACATGATTGGACAACCTCTTTTCTTTTGCTTTCCGATGCTACTTGCAGTTTCATACCCTGCATGCTATTTAACTATATAGGATGATGCCTTGATTGATTGAGCCAGACACGGAAAAGTTTTCGATTCACGGTTCGATCAGGGTTTAACATACTACGAAACTATCAAATTTTACAAAAAAACCAATAGAAAACTCGTGCCGGCTCGTTCGCGAATCGGCTTCGTACATTTTTGTTTTATCAATAATCCTGCCTTTATAAACTTATTGAAACTCCCCTTCAAAACAGACTCAAAAAACTATAATCTCTGCTCCATCTATTGCCGGACTATGGATAAAACACTTATTAGGTATCGCAATATTGATTTCGGTTCGAAATTTTCAATCTTCAGAATTGCAAGATTATGCAGGGATCCATGACCCCAATTGTACCTTTATGTGAACTGTTTAAATAAAATAACATGTAATGTTTTTTACAGGTATTATGTAATTTGCTACACAATTTAAAATACTTTTCGGAACATTAGCAAATCTGGCCTTGCTTTAAGATAGAGGTAACTGTTTGATAATTTATAATATTTGCATTAAACGATAACAACTTTTTGATTTTGCACAGATTTTGCATGGAAATTAAAATGACTTTTTAATTTGAATTATAGATCATCTGTGGTCACGCATCATCATTTTATCCAGAATCGACATAGATAAAATCAAAAAAATTACCTGCTATAAATTTTGCAGATAAAACAACGGTATTGATTCATAAAATTGATTATTAAAGAGAATATATTATCAGGACAGAGGGAACATTTGAAATCTGTTATAGTTATTCCCACCTATAACGAACTTCATAACATACAAAAACTAGTTGTCAGGATTTTTGAGAATTATCCGCTGATGCATTTAATTATCGTCGATGATAACTCACCTGACGGCACTGGTGAGATGGCAGATCATTTGGCGGAAAAGTATCCATCCCTTCAGGTCATTCACCGGCCAGGCAAAGCCGGATTGGGATCGGCATATATACTCGGATTTAAAAAAGCGTTATCGGAAAAGGCGGATCTGATTTTTCAAATGGATGGGGATTTATCTCACAATCCGATGTATCTCGAAGATTTTTTTAATACAATTGAAACGACGGACGTGGTGATCGGCAGTCGTTATATAGACGGAGTAAGGGTAGATGGGTGGCGCTTTCGGCGTCTATTACTAAGCAAGTCGGCCAATATTTTCGTGTCGTATATAATGGTAAAGCCCATCTGGGATTTTACAGCCGGCTTTCGCTGCTACAGGAGAAAGGTTTTGGAATGCATTGATCTGAATAAGGTAAAATCAGACGGCTATGCTTTCCAAATAGAAATGACTTATCTTGCGTTTAAAAATGGTTT
>CALLDL010000005.1 GCA_937998305.1 uncultured Desulfobacterales bacterium
TAAATTAAACACAGCCAAACTTTTTTATAGCCCTGTCACTATTTGAAACGCTCGGTTTAGGTAATTGAAAGCTTTAACGATTAGGAGCTTTAAAATGGACTATATCAAAATAAGATTCACCAAAGATTTCGACCAGCTCGATTCTACGTTTGAAAAAACTGTTGAGGATCTATTCAGAACGATAAACCCAATGTTTACGATTGCTGAGCAAAAATGGAAGCCTCAGATGGATATGTATGAAACCCCTGATGAAATAATTATCATGGGTGAGATCGCCGGGGTTAACAAAGAGGATCTGGAACTTGAAATCAGCAGTAAGGCCGTAAAGGTTCAAGGAAACCGGACCCAATTTCCTCGAATAGATAACGCCAAATACAGACTGGCGGAGATACAGTACGGTAAATTTGAGCGAATCCTCTATCTTCCTTCGCCCATTGATCCTGAAGTCGTATCAGCGTCATACACGAACGGTTTTCTCCAGGTTCGACTCGCAAAGCTCGAACTGGACAAAACATTCAAAGTTCCAATTACAGAAGAATAACTGTTGAATGATTTGTTTGAAGCAACGTCTGGAAAGATGACATAAAATCTGGCCTTAATTCTTGACCTTAATTCACAAATCCGGATTGAGTTCGATATAGATTAGTTGGAGGTTCTTATGACAGAACAGCACACATCACCTGAAATCAGCGCGGAAAAAATTCCGGAAACTCTTCCGATCCTGCCGTTGTTTGACGCCGCTCTTTTTCCCAAAATGGTTTTGCCCCTTGTTGTTATGCAGCCGGAATCGATTCAACTGGTGGATGAAGCCATGTCCCAGAATCGACTCATAGGACTTGTTGTTGCGAAAAAACCGGTAGAGGAAAATGTGAACATGCGAGATAGCCTGAATACCGTGGGAACCGTTGCATTGATCCTTAAAATGGCAAAAACGGAAGATAATAAACTGCAATTGCTGGCCCAGGGTTTGGGTAGATTCGAAGTTAAAAAATATGTTCAGGAAAAGCCGTATCTCAAAGCCAGTGTCAAACATATTAAAGAAATTGAAACAAAGGATAAAGAGATAGAGGCTTTGATGTCCAACATGATCAGTCAGTTCACAAGGGTTGCCGAGCTTTCTCCGGGTTTGCCTCAGGAAATCGTGGTGATGGCCAAATCAATACAGGAGCCCGGCATATTGGCCGATATGATTTCCTCTACCATTAATTCCAGTCTTGAGGAAAAGCAGCGGGTTCTGGAGATTTACGATATAAAGAAGCGATTGAAAGAAGTAACACGGCTTCTAAACTATCAGTTGGAAATATTAGAACTGGGTAGCAAAATCCAATCCCAGGTTAAAGGGGATATGGATAAAAGGCAGCGGGAATACTTTCTTCGCGAGCAGCTCAAAGCAATTAAAGAAGAATTGGGTGAAAAAGATGAGGGTGCTGTTGAAGTTGAAGACTACAAAGCAAAAATCGAGGAAAAGAATCTTCCTGAGGAGGCCCGAAAGGAAGCTGAACGGGAACTGAATCGCCTTTCCCGGATGCATCCGTCTTCAGCTGAATATACGGTGGCTTCCACATATCTGGACTGGTTGACGGCACTCCCCTGGCATGACAGCACAGAAGACAACATGGACATAAAAAAGGCTAGAAAAATTTTAGATAAAGATCACTTCGGACTTGATAAGGCCAAACAACGAATTATAGAATATCTTGCGGTGCGCAAGTTGAAACCGGAGTCAAAAGGGCCCATCCTGTGTTTTGTCGGTCCTCCCGGCACCGGGAAAACATCTCTGGGCCGTTCCATCGCCAATGCTTTGGGGCGAAAATTTTTTCGGATTTCGCTGGGCGGCGTAAGGGATGAAGCTGAAATAAGAGGACATCGGCGAACCTATGTCGGGGCGCTTCCCGGCCGAATTATCCAGGGAATCCGGAGATCCGGGGCGAACAATCCGGTTTTTATGCTGGATGAAATCGACAAGGTGGGAAGTGATTTTCGAGGAGATCCGTCCTCTGCTTTGCTGGAAGTTCTTGATCCGGAACAAAATTTTTCCTTTTCCGATCATTATCTGGACGTACCTTTTGACCTGTCAAAGGTGATGTTCATTACAACCGCCAATATTCTTGATACCATCCCTCCGGCTCTGCGTGACAGAATGGAAGTATTGAAGCTTGTCGGATACACCCTTGAAGAAAAAGTAAAGATTGCAATTCGTTATCTAATCCCACGCCAGCGCAGCGCCCATGGACTCAATGCCGGTCAAATAAAATTTACAAAGGGCGCTATCAAACATATTATTTCCGGATATACCCGTGAGGCCGGTTTGAGAAATCTTGAACGGGAAATCGCAAATATTTGTCGTGGTGTTGCAGCCGCTATTGTTGAGGAAAAAATAAAGTCAGTTGCAATAAAAGTTGAAAATATCTCCGAGTACCTGGGTCCTGTAAGGTTGACCCATGAAGTTAAAGCCAGAACGTCAATTCCCGGCGTAGCCACAGGTCTAGCCTGGACACAAACAGGGGGAGAACTTCTTTTTGTAGAAGCCACCTCCATGAGAGGGAGTAAGGGCCTTACCTTGACCGGCCAGCTCGGAGATGTCATGAAAGAATCAGCAACCGCGGCATTGAGTTTCATTCGGTCCAATGCCGCTTCAATCGGTGTTCCTGACGATTATTTCGAAAAACACGATATACATATTCACGTTCCCGCAGGTGCTATCCCAAAAGACGGACCATCCGCCGGTGTTACCATGCTAACCGCCCTGGCATCGTTGCTGACCAATAAGACCATTAGAAAAGATCTTGCCATGACCGGTGAAATCACATTGAGAGGCCAGGTCCTGCCGATTGGCGGCCTAAAGGAAAAGGTGCTGGCTGCTCATCGCGCGGGAATAAAAACAATCATTATCCCAAAGTTGAACGAAAAAGATCTGCACGACATACCCGAAGAGATTCAAAAGAAAATAGATTTTAAACCTGTGGAAAGGATGCAGGATGTTTTAAAAATTGCAATTGAACAAAAGTAATGGCCATTCATTTCTTAAAAAGACATTGGCGAATAGTTTGTAGATGTTTTGTTTTTTGCAGTATTTCAGCTTTTCTTTTATGTGGATGTTCAACAGTAGAGGCTCCCCCAACACCTCCCGGTCACCCCAAACCCTATAAAGTCGGGAGAACCTGGTATAAACCGCTGCCGCATGCACAGAGCTTCAGTCAGCGGGGAAAAGCATCCTGGTACGGAACAAAATTCCATGGAAGAAAGACAGCCAACGGTGAAATTTACAATATGTATGCCATGACGGCTGCACACAAAACCCTTCCTTTTGACACACATGTCGGCGTGAAAAATTTAGAAAACAACAGAGAGATTCAAGTTAGAATTAACGACCGTGGACCTTTTGTCAGAGGCAGGATACTCGACCTTTCTTATACGGCGGCAAAAAAGCTCGGTATCGTCGGACCGGGGACAGCGTATGTTGAAATTGTTGCACTGACCAGATCCATTCAATCAGACATGTCGAACAGCAACACAGCGTCGTATCCGGCAACAGATTTGTATGAAGGCAATTTTACGGTTCAAATCGGAGCATTCGGTGAAATGAAAAACGCTGAAAGACTCAGGAAAGAACTTGCTCGAACCTATAAAGATGTTTACATTACATCTTATTTCAAGGGAAAGGATACCTTCTACAGGGTAAAGGTTGGTAAGTATACAAACCTGGCCCAGGCAAACAGGTTTGAACGCATCATGATCCAAGACGGATACAAGGATGCATTTGCCATCGCTGAGGATAATTAGTTTCCATCCAGAAATGGCCCTTTTCCGCAATCTCTGCGTCAATCTGCGGAATTACTTGTGCGGCGTACCACTTGTACGCCTCCGCATAATTCCTTGATTTCCTTGACCTTGCGAAAAATTGCCAATTTCTGCATTGGAAACTTAATTTATGCCCAATATAGATTTATGGATGGACACGAATTAGAGGAAAAACATTGAAAAATGTGGTCTTTTTGGATCGGGACGGCGTCATAAACCATGATTCTCCGGATTACATAAAAAGCTGGTCTGAATTTGAGTTTCTCCCCGGCAGCCTGAAGGCATTAAAACAACTGACGTTGAATAGATTTCCCATCATTATCATTACAAACCAGTCTGTGATTCATCGCAAGATGGTATCCAAAAAGGATCTGGATTTCATCCATGACATGATGAAAAAATCCGTTCAATCGAATGGCGGTGAAATAAAAGACATATTTTATTGTCCCCATATACCTCAAGACAGGTGTGACTGCCGGAAACCAAATCCCGGATTGATTTATAAGGCTAAAAAGAGATACCGGATCGACCTTGAGACGTCGATCATGGTGGGTGACAGCGCAAAGGACATAGAATGTGCTCGGAATGCCGGATGCGGATCTGCGATTTTGGTTAAAACCGGCAATGGCGTTATGGCTGAAAAAATATTAAAAGAAAAGATGATCCATCCGGACGTTATCGTTCCAAGTCTTCTGGAAGCCGTCAACTGGATCGTCGCCCGCAACAGTCCGGCAACGCTTCCGGACAACTCGTAATACCGATGAACAGGCCCCTCCCCACAACCATCCTTGAAGGAGAGCTGGAAAGAATTACCTACTTCAATGCCGAGAATCATTATACCATCGCAAAATTAAAAACCAGCAAAACCAAGAGTATCGTTACGATTGTCGGCACCATGTCGGCTGTCAGGGCCGGTCAATTCCTTAAGATTGAAGGAACCTGGGAAATCCATCCCAAATACGGACAGCAGTTTAAGATTAAGGCCTACAAGGAAACCTTGCCCGCAACAATTGACGGTATCAAAAAATATCTAAAATCCGGTATTGTCAAAGGGATCGGACCTTCAACGGCCGACAAAATGGTCAACCATTTTAAAGCCGATGTTTTTGAAATCATAGAGAAATATCCGGAAAAACTTCTGGAAATAGAAGGCATTGGAGAAGCTAAAGCCGCATTGATATGCAATGCATGGAAATACAATCATGCGGCAAGAGGTCTGATGCAATTGCTGCAAAAGGCAGGTGTTAAAACATCTTATTGTGCAAAAATGCTTAAACAATATGGCACAGATGCGGTGGATGTTATCCGCAACGATCCTTACCGAATGACCTTTGATATCCCGGGTATTGGTTTTTATTTTGCTGACAGGATCGCTCTGAATCTGGGTGTCTCGAGCGATGATCCAAGGCGTGTGAGGGCGTGTATTATCCACGTGATGCAGCAATTCACAAATGAAGGACATGTTTTTGCTTATGAACATCAAGTGCTTGAACATTGCCAGCGTCATTATCAGCTGGAACCCGATATCATCGGATATTCGATCAAGACGCTGGCTGCCGATAAAGAACTGGTCATTGAAAATGCATGGGATTCTTCGGAAAACAGAATCATTTACCTGAAAGAATTTCATCAGGCGGAAAACGGGATATCGAACCGGCTTAAAGCGCTGATGTCTGTCCCGGTTACACCCCATTCAATCGATGCAGAACGTATTTCAACGGAAGTTCAAAAAAAATTGGCCATAGCGCTTTCTAGGGAACAAATTGATGCGCTCGAAAAAATACTTTCCCATCGGGTTGCGATCATCACCGGAGGACCCGGAACCGGTAAAACAACGTTGATACGGTCTATCAATGCCATATTTGAAGTGTTCGGGAAAAGGGTGCTTCTTGCGGCACCAACTGGCCGAGCAGCCAGGCGGTTGTCCGAGGTGACCCGAAGGGGTGCAAAAACCATTCACAGATTGTTGGGGGTTAATTTTCAAGACGGACTGTTTAATAAAAACAAGAATAATCCCCTTGATGCGGATGCAGTGATTATTGATGAAGCATCAATGCTGGACACACTTTTAATGTTTCATCTGATAAATGCAATCCCCATGACCGCCGTATTGGTTCTGGTGGGTGACGTTTTCCAGCTTCCATCCATAGGGCCCGGCAACGTACTCTCCGACATGATCAAATCAGCCCAAACTCCTGTTTTTTATCTTAAAAAAATTTTCAGACAGGCCCATCAAAGTCCCATCATTTTGAATGCTCACAGAATTCGCAATGGTGAGTTGCCGGTCTTAAGGTCTCTAAGCGATTCGGAGGGTCTTTCAGAGTTTTATTTTTTGGAACAGGGTGATCCGAACAGGGCTGTTTCTACCATTGTTGAATTGTGCACAAAAATAATCCCCGAGACTTTCTCTTTTGATCCGATGCACGATGTTCAAGTGTTAACACCGATGCATAAAGGTCTTGTCGGCACAACCCATCTCAATCAGGTTTTACAAAAGGCTTTGAACCCGAACCCGGTGATGGTTGAAACCACAGGCACAACATTTAAAGTTGGAGATAAGGTCATGCACCTTAAAAACAACTATCAAAAGGATGTTTTCAATGGAGACATCGGAACCATACGCGCTGTAGATATAAAAGAACATATGTTTTCAGTGGATTACTACGGAAGGACGGTAAATTACGATTTTACGGAAACGGATGAAGTCTCTCTGGCATATGCCATATCCGTTCATAAATCACAGGGGTCCGAATACCCGGCCGTCATAGTACCGATTATGGTTCAGCATTATGTCCTTCTTCAAAGAAACCTTTTATACACCGCCATTACACGGGGTAAAAATCTGGTCATTATTATCGGCACAAAAAAAGCCCTGACAATTGCTCTAAAAAACGATATGCCTAAAAAGCGCCTGTCCGGACTTGCTTTCAGGCTTATGAGTAATTAGGTTGGGCAATACCTTGTTTTTGAGCGCTAAAATAAATATGTATGAAAAATCTTGACAATGCGTATTATTTCAATTAGTTAAACTTCAACCTTTATTGAGGTGCATGTTTGCAAAGTATTTAAATAAAAACAATTAATTAGGTGATTACTTATGGCAGTTCCAAAACGTAAAAAATCAAAATCAAAGCGAAACAAACGGCGGACTCATCAAAAGATTTCAGCCCCAAATCTGACCAGTTGTCCCCAGTGCGGTGATCCCAGGCTTCCACACCATGCATGCCCCAGTTGCGGCACATATAAGGGCCGCACTGTAATTGAAGTCGAATAATTTTGATCGTTTCCAAAAAACGTCCTTCTTACTCGATGCGAGAACATTTTCAGAAATTTTGGAGATGCTATCACTTCTAGTGTAATTACAAGGGAATATCATGGCCGAAAATAGAACACCCATTGTAATCGGCAGCGATCATGCTGCATATGCTTTGAAAGAAAAAATCAAAGCGTTTCTCATTGAAAGATCCATTGATGTTGAGGATGTCGGCTGTTATAGCGAAGATTCGGTGGACTATCCGGATGTTGGAATCAAAGTTGCGTCGATGGTGTCATCGGGAAAATTCGAGCAAGGCATACTCATGTGTGGTACAGGGATCGGTATGTCCATGGTGGCCAACAAATTTCCTCATGTCAGGGCGGCGTTGTGTGCCGATATTTTCTCCGCTATCATGAGCAGACGACACAACAATTCCAATATCCTGGTTTTGGGGGGGCGTGTTATCGGAGACATTCTTGCCATGGAGATTGTGAAAGTCTGGCTGGAAACTCCTTTTGACGGTGGACGACATCAGAGGCGATTGGAAAAGTTCGACCAGATAAATAAGGATTTTACCAATAAAACATAAGCCGGACAAGCCGAAAAAGTTACAAGTGATCTAAAGTTAAGGAGTCGCTA
>CALLDL010000006.1 GCA_937998305.1 uncultured Desulfobacterales bacterium
GGTAAGGTCGACAAAAAGCGATCCAGGCGGAAACAGCCCGCTGCAATTGCACAGCAATAAAATTTTCGAAGCGCTTGCCCTGATCTTCAATCAGGCCCCAATCCCATAGGTAGTATTTGTGTTCTTTTCTCACTGGAAAAAAGTCAAGTCTATTTTTCAGTTGGGTAGAAAATAGTCGCATAACACCTCGGAATTTCTATAACGCCGTCGGTGTGAAAAATACAGGGTATTTGTTGAAGCCTGAGTTTTTGCCTCAATCATGGCCCCAGTGAAATGAAAAAAGTCCTTCACATCATCACCCGTCTTGATATGGGTGGCTCAGCTCAGAATACATTGCTTAGCTGCAAGGAGCTCAGCGGTAAATATGAGATCCTATTAGAAGTGGTTTCAAAACCTCAAATCAGATTCAAGGGCAAGGCGCAGGTCGATCGAGAAAGCGCAGCATACATTGGGTATGTGAGCATTTATCGGAGGCTGTGCTGCACCCTAATCCAAAAAATCAGATGCGAATCCCGCTTGCGGGGCAACGCAGCCATTGGGCCTTAGATGGGGTTTTGAAAACACTTCTAGATCATTTGAGCGAGAGTGAAGATGGCCAGGTTGCCCAAGGAATGAATCGTGATTGGGACCAGAAGATTTTTCTCGATTTCATATGAAACCGCGAACAGGATCCCGCCGATAAGCTGAGTGACCGGAATGGCCGGCCCGGAAGAGGGGGCGTGGGGCAGTACAAATAACAGGGTGCTCAATATAACCGCAAACGGTATTCCCCATCTTCTGAAAAACCCGTAAAGGATGCCCCGGAAAAATATCTCTTCGGCTATGGGTCCGACTAACAGCCCTGCCAGCAGAAAGGCGATCAGCCGGCTGCTTTCAGTTGGCAGTCGCATCCCAAAAAGCGCAGATATTTTGATCCCCGCAAGATAGATAATGAATAACACAATCGCGGCCCCGGCGCCGAAGGAGATTGACCAAATTAAGCCGCGTTTAAATCCTTTGTATACCGTTGTAGATGCCAGCCCGATAATCGAGAATCTCTTTTCCCTGAATTTGATGAGGGCTAGCAGAAAGAATATTTCGGCAACACGCGCCAATCCCACGCCGCTCATTGGTGCTAGAATTTTACGGCTAATCAGAACTCGTGCCGCGAGCTCAATTGCCGCAATGCCTAAAACAGATATGACTAAAGTGCCTGATTTAATTTCGTTTGCCTCCATCCAAGTGCTCGCAATGCCTTGTAGGCATACCATTGTTGATACCAGTCATCAGATGTCTCAATTATCTGCCTGATTCTATCAACCGTTTCTTTGTTCCCCCTTTTGCCCAAAGCGTACAATGCCATCGAAACAACGTTGGGGTGGGGATCATTTAAAAAGCTTAAAAGATCTTTATATGTCACAGGATTATGCGAATTGGCCAATGTTCTTACGAACCAGTAGCGCTCGGCAATATAAGGACTTTTTACTAGTTCCGGGTAAACCTGGAATTGTTTAATTTCCAAGTCCTTTTTGTCTATAAACTTCAATGCGGCAACGCGATTTTGCCAGCGATCCGAGTTCAGTGCGTCTGCCAGATTCTCTTCTGAAATATCACGACTTCTATTGAACTGAAAAGAAAATAAAAGAAGCAGACACAGCGCAAAGCACAGTGCCGAACTAATGCGGGTAGCGGTTCTTAATTGAAAGATGAAACCAAATAAAATACTGATTACCCCATGAACGATAATA
This sequence comes from uncultured Desulfobacterales bacterium, assembly GCA_937998305.1. GTDB lineage: Bacteria > Desulfobacterota > Desulfobacteria > Desulfobacterales > UBA11574 > UBA11574. The sequence goes on from CALLDL010000006.1 coordinate 1,728, forward strand.
TAAACTGCAAGTGGAAAGCCGGTCAATAATGAAAACAACGTGATTTGTCGGAAAAGTGCCCATCTGTCGCTCTTTTGTTCATAATCCATTATTGCGCTGTGGGGGTCGGCAAAAAAGGTTTTAGAAGGTATTTCTAAAACAGGGATGTTATGATATTTAAAGATAAAGTTATCTCCTATTGAAACGACTTTGATGTCGGCATCAATGTTGCTTTTGATCGGAATGTAGTCATAGCTGAGAAAAATATTTTCAGGGGACCGAATATCATCGGATTTTTTATTATCGATTATTCCGGTCTTGAGCATTTTCTGGCTTAATGACTTGAAAATTTCGGCGGGGTATAGCGTATATTTGTAGTAAAATTTATTAATTTTGGAACCGATCGGATTTGAAAGTAAATAGATATCGCGAAAGTCGGTAAACATCCGGCTATCGATCTGCCAGGCTAAAACCAGCGCCAGCACAATGACCGGTATCATATGAATAATTTCGATAGATCGCCGGCTTTGTCTGTCTAAATTGGGCATGCTCTTTAAAGCAGTTATAAATGCAACCGGGGGGATTAACAGGAAGTATAAAGTTACAAGGAGCTTAAACCCATGAAAATTTAAAACTGTCAGGCAAGCCGCCCAGAGCAATAGAAAAAGATAAAGAAGAAATGTCTTGCGGTAGAATATGCGGTCCCAAATCCATGCCAGGGCTAATGAGAGTAAGGAAATTGCTGCGCCAATGCTGAATGTAAAAAAAAGCCCTCCGAAAAAGGCCGGACCCGCTTTGTGCAATTTTCCCATCACATGGTAATTGGGTATTGGCAGATAACCGGCATCCTTTATTGCCATCATGCTGTCGTACAGGTCCTTATTAGACAAATAAACCTGAATGCTTGCCAGAATCTG
>CALLDL010000007.1 GCA_937998305.1 uncultured Desulfobacterales bacterium
AAAAGATCGGTTTTTAGGTCGAGGCATACCTTATATTAAATGGGGTCGAAGTGTTCGCTACAGTTTGGATGATTGCATAAGTCATATCAAGCATCATCCTCATGTGCTTCTCAGTAGAAGAGGCTCACCCCGACCACCAAAAGTAAGTCTTTGTTCAACCAATAAGACTCCGAAAGAACCCGATCTTTTAGGATTCGACACTTCAAAACAACCCCACGTGTTTGAAGCTAAAGGGTATTCAAGTGGGATGAACACCTCTGCTCTTCAACATGCAATTAATCAAGTATCACAGGTGATCAGCATTAATGGCACTGTACCTACTACACGTGTTGCCTGTTTTTTTGACTTATCAAAAACACCGTTTTTGGGAAAAATTGTTGATCCTGATGAATCAAACAACGACGAAAAATCGGGAGTAACTATAGAAATAGAACCTATTAAGCATATATTATCGTATTATTCAATTTTCACAACGGATCAATGGCAACAATTGCCTATGGTTGAACATTTCGAAAGACAGTTCAGAGTGCTTCTAATAGGAGCCCCTGATATATATTTTGGTATTGATTCAAAGGTTCATGATCTCATTTTAGAATCAACAGACCCAACAAAAGAAGTTCTTTTTTTTGTTGAAAACTTTGAAAAATTACACCAACAAAGTCTAAAGATAGAGGCATCGGTAGGTATAGATGGTTCAATATTGTTTCAAGGTGAACCAGCTCAAAAACTTATAATTAAATCAAAAAAAGTCATAAAAGGAAAAGAGCCTGTCTGAACGATTAGGTTGCCCCGCAAGTTAGATGGTTAACATTATTGTTTTTATGACGGAGGCCATAACGTGACTTGCCAAGAGCTTTTCAGAAATGGAAATTTAAACCGCAGGGAGAACTTCGACCGTTATGTTTACTTGCATCCGGATGGTCAAGAACTGATTTATGGTTGGTTCAAGAGAGCTTGGAATATGCGCGAAAGTGAAATGGAAGATAGCTTTGAACCTTTCATCTTTACATGGATTTCTCTGAATGGATGGGCTGCCTGCGTTACAGGTCTTGACGGAGACAGAGATTGGGTAGACGCTCTAAACCGCGGCGTTCGATTAACACTTACTGAGGTATCATCCTTCTTATCATTAAGACTAAACATTTTATCATAATGAGGCTTTATCCCGGACGATTCCGTCATACTCCATAGTTTTAATTATATTAGTTTTCATTGCATATTTCAAAGTATAATGAAAGATGCTGTGAGATAAAATGAGACCAGTCACTTTAATTTACAGAGATCTTGTTGAGCATGGTCAATTAACAAAAATGAAGCAAGTGATATCTTGTTATGAGGTGAAATTCAGTCTGGAGGTTGGAAATAGGGTTGGAAAGTTAACCCATAAAAACAAAAAAGGACATAGATAAACACCTAAGTCCTTGTTATTGATGGCGGGAGTGACGAGACTTGAACTCGCGGCCTCCGGCTTGACAGGCCGGCGCTCTAACCAAACTGAGCTACACCCCCAGAGAAATTGAAGATTTTATAATAATTAAAGGTTAGACCGAATGAGACTTGAGCTTGCGATCTTCCCGCCGTGAAAGACGGGACGCTCTAACCAAACTGAGCTACACCCCCAAAAAAGTTAATATCTTAATTTTATCGAATCAATTTCAACAGTCAATAAAAATGGTAGGCGGAACAGGGCTTGAACCTGTGACCCTCGGCTTGTAAGGCCGATGCTCTCCCAACTGAGCTACCCGCCCGGAAAACTTAATATAGATTCACTTTTATTTCCTTAAAAGAACTACTGCTAACAATTTAAATATATGAAGTCAAGCCTAAATTGGCTTTAAATTTTGTTTCTCTCTATAAAAATAAATCAAATTAAAGCCGACCTTTGATCCTTATCCATCTCCTCGGCCATCACTCCAAATGGGATATCGTGCTCTTTGAAAATTGTATCCCCTGGTTCCAGAATCAACGCATGGGGCAGAACCTCATCCATATGCTCAACCAAAACAATCTCAACCGCTTTTAGAACTGTAGCAGGTATATCCTTCAAATTCTTTTTATTTTCTTTGGGGACAATAATCTTTTTAATACCGCCCCTGTGAGCAGCCAGAATTTTCTCTTTTATTCCGCCAATTATTAGAACGCGCCCCCGCAGTGTAATTTCACCGGTCATGGCAAGATCTCGTCGAACAGGTCGCTTTGTTAGAGCTGACACCAAAGATGTGCACATTGAAATCCCTGCAGAAGGTCCGTCTTTTGGAATAGCGCCTTCAGGTATATGAATATGAATATCTTTTTTCTTGTAAAAATCTGGTTGTATCCCAAGCCTCGTTGCACGTGAGCGAACATAACTGACCGCCGCCTGGGCAGACTCTTGCATCACCTCTCCCAGCTTACCGGTCATGGTAAGTTTTCCTTTGCCAGGCATAATCAGGGTTTCAATAGAAAGTAACTCGCCACCCACTTGGGTCCAGGCAAGACCGGTTACAGTGCCGACCTGGTCGTCTTCTTCTATCTGAGTCTCCTTGAATCGGGGTACACCCAGGTATTTCTGAATCGAGTTTGCCGTTGCTTTATAGGTTTTAGCCTCTTTATTTGTTACAAGTTTTCGTGCAATCTTCCGGCATATTGAAGAGATCTCACGTTCCAGATTTCTTACCCCTGATTCTCTGGTATATCGCCGAATTATCGTGAGAATGCCATTCTTGGAAAATTGTACATTCTTTTCTTTAAGCCCGTTCATTTTAATCTGCTTGGATATTAAAAAGTCTTTAGCAATATGATATTTCTCATATTCTGCATAGCCGGGTAGGCGTATGATCTCCATTCTATCCTGCAATGGAAGGGGTATCTCAGGCAATGTGTTGGCTGTGGTGATAAACAGGATATCTGAAAGATCGTAATCGACGTCCAGATAATGATCATTGAAGCTGTAATTTTGCTCAGGATCAAGCACTTCCAGAAGGGCGGCTGAGGGATCTCCTCGGAAATCCATACTCATTTTATCCACTTCATCAAGGCAAAATACCGGATTATTGGCACCTACCTTTTTCAGAGATTGGATGATTTTGCCGGGCATTGCGCCGATGTATGTGCGCCGGTGACCTCGAATTTCAGCCTCATCTCTAACACCTCCTAGAGAAAGACGCACAAATTTTCTTCCTGTGGCCCGGGCAACAGATTTGGCCAAAGAGGTTTTCCCAACCCCGGGTGGTCCTACAAAACAGAGTATCGGCCCCCTAATTTTTTTGACAAGGCACTGAACAGCCAGATATTCCAGTATGCGTTCCTTTGGCTTCTTCAATCCGTAGTGATCTTCTTCAAGTATCTTATCGGCTTCTTCAAGATCCTTGCGTACCCTGGTTCGTTCAAACCACGGAAGGCTGATTAACCAGTCGATATAGCCTCGAACCACCGTAGCTTCGGCAGACATGGGGGTCATCATTCTGAGCTTTCTGAATTCATGTCTAACTTTTCCTGCAGCCTCCTTGGGCATCTTCTTACGTTTGATTCGCCTTTCAAGATCTTTAAGTTCATCCTGATGATCATCCTCAGAACCGATTTCCTTTTTTATGGCTCGCATCTGTTCATTCAGATAATAATTTTTCTGAGTTTTATCCATCTGTTCCTTGACACGACTTTTTATCCGCTGATCCATTTTAAAAATATCAATTTCCATCTTGATCAAACTCAGAAGAAAAGAAAGCCGTTTTTCCAAGGAAACCGTTTCCAGCAGTTGCTGTTTATCATCGATTTTGAACGCGAAATGAGCCGCCATAGTATCAACAAGCTTTGAAGGATCCGAGATGCTGGAAACACTTTTCACAAGATCTTTCGACAGGCTCTTGTTTATTTGTGCATACTCATCGAAACTTTTGTTAATCGCCCTGACCAGTGCTTCACCCTCTGAAGGCGACACTTCCGTTTCAGGAATCAATTCCAACTCCACCTGAAAAAAGTCTTTGTTCTTAACAAAACGGGCAATAGAAGCTCTGTTTTTCCCTTCGATCAAAGCTTTTACCGTTCCATCAGGAAGCTTTAGAAGTTGAAGCACGCTAGCAATGGTTCCTACATGACTGATGTCTTTTTCACCGGGGTTGTCGATGCCTGCTTTGATCTGGGTGGCAAGAAAAACCCTCTTGTCGTGGTTCATCGCATTGGTAAGCGCGTTCACTGATTTCGATCGTCCCACAAAAAGCGGTGCAACCATGTGGGGAAAAACAACGATATCCCTCAGCGGTAGAAGCGGTAGTAGCAGGTTTGGCGAATCAGAATCATCATCTTTAAAAAATTTTTGTAAACTAATCATAATAAGCGATTATTCTCCCAATCATCCGTCTTGAGCTTTTTTTTGGGGTTGTTCAAATAAGAGAATCGGATCTTCCTGGTTGAGAACCGTATCTTCTCCTATAACACATTCTTTGACATTTTCCATGGAAGGGATCTCATACATGACATCGATCATACATTTTTCCATAATGGCACGTAGCCCTCTGGCACCGGATTTTCGTTTCATGGCCTCTTCGGCAATGGCTGTAAGTGCGCTATCTGTTAATCTGAGATTTACACCTTCTATTTCCATGAGTTTTTTAAACTGCTTTATCAGTGCATTTTTCGGCTCTTTCAGTATTCTGATCAAAGCAGACGCATTCAATTCACCAAGGGTCGCAATAACAGGAAGACGTCCCAAAAATTCAGGAATCAAACCGTATTTAATCAGGTCCTCGGGCCGCACCATTTTAAGGATTTCACCGATATTTTTCTCTTCCTGTTTGATGATTTTAGCCCCAAAGCCCATGACTTTGGAACCCAGGCGCCGCTGGACGACCTGCTCGAGTCCGGTAAAAGTTCCACCACAAATAAAAAGTATGTTAGAAGTGTCGACTTTAACAAAATCCTGTTGAGGGTGTTTTCGTCCCCCTTTGGGCGGAACACTGGCAGTGGTTCCTTCTATAATTTTCAACAATGCCTGCTGAACGCCTTCTCCCGAAACATCACGGGTAATGGACGGATTGTCGGACTTTCGAGCAATTTTGTCGATTTCGTCAATGTATACAATACCCCGCCCTGCCTTTTCCACATCATAATCCGCATTCTGAAGCAGAGCAAGGATGATATTTTCGACATCCTCGCCGACGTAGCCGGCTTCAGTAAGGCTTGTGGCATCGGCAATCGTAAAGGGTACATTTAAAAATCTGGCAAGGGTTTGTGCCAGCAATGTTTTCCCACATCCGGTTGGTCCGATAAGAAGAATATTGCTCTTTTGGATCTCCACATCTCCAGTTTTGATGGATGAGTCCAGGCGCTTGTAATGATTGTAAACTGCAACAGCGAGAATTTTTTTCGCTGCATCTTGTTCAATGACATAATCATCGAGCATTTCTTTAATTTCTTTTGGGACTAAAAGCCGCTCCGTGTCTTTGTCGTCTTTTCCTCTTTCCTCTTCGATAATTTCACTGCACAGTTGGATACATTCATCACAAATATAGACGGCAGGACCGGCAATCAGTTTTTGAACCTCTTTCTGATTCTTTCCGCAGAATGAACAGAAAAGGTTGTCGTTCATATCCCTTTTTTTCGCCATTTTAATTCTCCGTCTTTTCTATTTTATTCAAATCATCTCTGTTTTCGATAACATGATCGATGATGCCGTATTCTTTGGCTTCCACACCGCCCATAAAAAAGTCACGATCTGTATCATTTTGTATTTGACTCAAATCTTTTCCAGTATGACGCACCAGTATTTGATTTAAGGTTTCTTTCATGCGCAGGATTTCTTTGGCCTGGATCTCGATATCTGATGCCTGTCCCTGAAATCCGCCCATGGGTTGATGGATCAAAATCCTTGAATTGGTAAGTGAATAACGCTTTCCCTTTGTTCCGGCGGTCAATAAAAGTGCACCCATACTGGCGGCCTGACCGATACATACCGTTGCAATGTCCGGTTTGATGTACTGCATGGTATCATAAACCGCCAATCCTGAAGTAACAATACCGCCGGGCGAATTTACATAAAAATTTATATCCTTATCAGGGTCTTCGGACTCAAGAAATAGAAGCTGTGCGATTAAAAGATTTGCAACTTCATCATTCATGGCTGTCCCAAGGAAAATAATCCTGTCCTTGAGGAGCCTTGAGTAGATGTCATAGGCTCGCTCACCCCTGCTGCTTTGTTCAATAACCATAGGTATTAACGGCACAAATCATCTCCTTATTAAGTGTTTTTTTTGTATTACGGATAATTTCTGCAAGATTTCTTTCTTTTTGCACAACAATCATAGCACGAAACTTTTTAAAATTTCATCAACTTTCAGTCTTTTCCTTCAACTCCGGCTCAACTTCTTCAATGTTGCTATTCTTAATAATAAGCTTGATGGTCTGTTTTTCAAGTAAGGTGTGTTTAAAAAAATCGAGATTATCCTGATTCTGTTGATAGTAATTCTTGATTGCTTCAACCGGCTGATTCACCGCTTGCGCCATATCCGTGAAACCGTCTTCCAATTCTTGATCAGAAAGCTCCAAATTCTCCTGATCAATGATCTTGCCTAAAATCAGATGGCGTCTCACTTTTTTTTCCGCTGTTTCACGATGTTCTTCGGCAAGCATTTCCGTTGTCAGACCCTGTTCTTCCATAGATTTGTTATAATAAGTTAACGTCTTTTCAATTTCATCAATAATATTGTTTAGCTCATAGTCTACCATTGACTCAGGCAACTCAAATTCCGTTCTTTCAATCAGGTCTTTATAGATCTGCTCATTCAGTTCCTGCTCCACGCGCTTTTGATATCCTTCATTTAAATTGTCTGTTATGGCATTTTTCACGTCGTCTAACGTTTCATATTGGCCGAGTTTTTTGGCAAATTCATCATCTATTTCAGGAAGGATTTCTTCTCTGATTTCATGGAGTTTTACATGAAACGTAATTTCATGGTTTGCCAGCTTATTATTGAAATGATCTTCGGGAAAGTTTACCGTTATTTCTCGGTCTTCACCCGGTTTCATTCCGATCAATTTTTCGTCCAGGGTTTTTAAAATTGCTCCGTCACCGATTTTCATGGTAAAATTTTTTGTTTTCTGGGTTTCGGGAAAGGGCTTACCGTCTTCAAAACCTTCGTAATCGATCAGAACAGAGTCATTTTCTTGTACAGCTCGATCTTCAGTTAGGGGTATTTGTTGTGATAGGTTTTTCTGGAGCAGTTTAAGCTGTGCCTCCATTTCTTCATCCGTGACCTGATATAATGGTTTTTTCAATGTTAATCCCTTGAAATCAATGTCGTCAATTTCAGGCTTTACCTCCACTGTGGCATCATATTTATACGGACCCGTTACCTCAAGTTGAGGCGGTTCAATTTTTGGATTTCCGATGATATTTAATTCGGTCTCCTTGAGGGCCTCCACAAAGGAATCCTGAAGCAATTTTGAAGACACATCTCCATGGACATCCTTTTTGAATAACCGCTCCAAAACCGAACGGGGTGTTTTGCCAGGACGAAAACCCTTTACTTTGGCGGTTTTTTTAAGACTTTTATAGGCATTGTCCAGCTCACGAATAACGATTTTTTCCGGCACCTCAATATGCAGAATCTTTTTTACACTGCTCACATCTTCTACTTTAACTTGCATATAATTCCTTTCTAATAAATTAGTGCCCAAAGATTGATAATATCTCAGGCACCTTGCACGGGTTTCAACTGGTGCGAGAGGGGAGATTTGAACTCCCACTCTGTTGCCAGAGCTGGATCCTAAGTCCAGTGCGTCTGCCAGTTCCGCCACTCTCGCAGTTTAAATTTGTATGATCTTATTGTGCTAAATCTTAAATGAGAGAAAATCGTTTACGCTCATTTATGGATGGACACTATTTAAGATTCGATCAATAAAATCACCGAATGGATGTAATGTCTAACGACGTACTTTCATTTGATTTAAACTCGAATATGGGTTAACATTTTTCACAGGAGTTATTCCAGGAAAATTATGGGCTATCGTGATGTTTCTAAATAGTTTGAAAGCCGTCTTGACATTATTTTAAAATATATTAGATTTTAAGAAAAATCAAACAATAAAGCTAATGTCAAATCAGGCATCTGTCAAGTCAAATAGGGAATTTTGATGTTATGATGAAAGGTTATAAGCCGATTCTTTTTAAGCTCCACATCGTCATAATCTTATTACTCTTTATGATGCTCGCTCATCCTGCAATTGCAGAAGCAAAGTCCAACAAATTAAATTTTCAGATTCAGAAAAAAACCATTGTTATAGATCCCGGACATGGTGGCTATGATAAAGGCGCTAAGGGACCTGACGGCACCTTTGAAAAAAACGTTACCATGGAACTTGCTCGAGTGTTGGCAGCAGAACTCGAAAAGACGTATAAGGTCATTCTTACTCGAACAGATGACTATTGGATCGATATCCTTAAACGGACAGCGATGGCCAATCATCTGAATGCAGACATGTTCATCAGCATCCATACCGGGGGTAGCTTTCTCCATCAAGCAAGCGGTATCTCATTGTATTATTATGAGAAAGTTTCAACTTCCGCCCTTATGCTTGAAACGGAATCCATGGAAGGAACCAAGAGCTCAAATTTTAAGGAACGATGGTCTAATGTTCAAGGCAGGCATCAAAAAAACAGCAAGATTTTTGCCGAGCGTATCCTAAACAGTCTTAAGAAAAAAATTGGTAAAACGGTTGAATATAACACTGAAATTCAAGGGGCGCCATTGATGGTTTTAGAAGGCGCGGACACGCCTGCGATCCTAATTGAGATCGGATATATCACCAACCCTAAAGAAGAAAAATCGTTGAATGATATCAATGTGCTGTCTGATATTGCCGAAAAAATAAAAAATGGCATCGACGATTTTTTTGAAAAAGCGCCATAATTATTTATCTTGAATTTTTTACGGACTTGAGCGGCTTAGGAACAAGACATTTCAACCCGAAGACGTAGTCGTATACTTCGAGGGTTGAATACCGCAGTTCCTATGTCGCTCAGGCCTGCCGATAGGGAAATAATTTGTCTGAGTTTAAAAAATATTCTGTTTTTATGTGATAACCGATTAATTCAATCAAATACGTCATGATGGATATATGCTTTAATTGTTGGAAATGATCAGACTAATTATTTATTAGAATTTCGGGATATCTGCTTGCACGAACTATTAAACAGTGTTACCTAAACTGAGTGTTTCAAATAGTGACAGGGCTTTAAAAAAATTATAATCATAGATAAATATATATTGCTAAAGTCGCTAATGAGTTCTATCTAAGCGGCGGATTTATTCAAACAAAAAATTGTCACCATTTGAAACCCTTCGGGCTTGCCGAGTTTACCGAATCTGCATCGTTATGAGACATTTGCAGTAGCATACTACGGCTGCATGTCTCATGCCTTGCATCTCCTGCAAACTCGACAATCGCTCAATTTAGGTGTTAGAAACATTCATCGTCGGGGCGTGGCGCAGCCTGGAAGCGCGCCTGCTTTGGGAGCAGGAAGTCGGAGGTTCAAATCCTCTCGCCCCGACCAAATAATTTCAATAGCTTGTATCCTTTCTTGGTTTCTTTTTTTCATTTTGGTAGTGGTTCTGTGTAGTGGTTTTTACCAAAAACTGCCCTTCTACAGATCTCATGGCCTCTCTGGCGATTCGCTGGATGATTGAGCGATCCGAGACCGTAATAAACCGCCAGGTCTGGCTGTTGCAGGCATAAGGCGCCAATCGGGCAGCTTCGCATATGGCCAGTAAATCTTTTCCATCAACCGGGGTGGTTTCAAAGGATCGAACGGATCGCCGCTTTTCTATGATTTCATTTAAAGTCATGCTTTCGGTCTGACACTATATCGATTAATCCGGTTTCCGTCCATTTCTTCAACGGTTATGATATAGTCGCCGATGGCGATTTCCTCTTTTTCTTTCGGGATTCTGCC
>CALLDL010000008.1 GCA_937998305.1 uncultured Desulfobacterales bacterium
GGTCATGGCGCTGTTTGGCGCCACCGAAGCCCATGAAGACGACCCGGTGCGCGCCATCAAAGCCGCCCGGGAAATCCACAACCAAGTCAATTATTTAAGCCCCCAGTACGAGGAGCGCATCGAACAACCCCTTGTAATGCATAGCGGGATCAACACCGGCCTGGTGATAACCGGCGAAGTCAATTTAGAAAAAGGCACCCACGGGGTTGCCGGGGATACCATTAACGTGGCGGCCCGCTTAAGTTCTCTGGGCATGGCCGACGACATTTTAGTCGGCCCGGACACGTATTATCAATCTGAAGGCTATTTCGACTTTAAAGAACTGGCGCCGGCCACGGTTAAGGGAAAATCAGAGCCCATCAGAATATACAAAGTTGTCGCCCAAAAAGAACAGCCCATTAAAATCCACCGCCTGCACGGTTTTCAAGCCGATCTGATCGGCCGTACAGTGGAAATGAGTCAATTAGCGGATGCGTCCCGCAAGCTTAAAGAAGGGGCAGGTGCGGTTTTTTCTATTTATGGACCGGCGGGCACCGGCAAAAGCAGGTTGGTCAAAGAGTTTAAAGAGAGCTTAAATCTGGATGAGATTCAGTGGCTGGAGGGACACGCCTATCCCCACAGCCAGAATATCCCTTATTTTCCACTGATCGACCTTTTGAATCGTTCCCTTCAAATTGAAGAAGGCGACCCGCCGGAACGCGTAAAGGAAAAAATTGAATCCGGCATATCTGCTCTAGTAGGCGATAATGCAAACTTTATTCCCTATATTGGAAGCCTGTATTCATTAAGCTATCCGGAAATCGATGAGGTCAGCCCGGCTTTCTGGAAAGAGCAACTGCAAAAGGCCATCCAGCGAATACTTTCAGCGCTGGCACACCAGGGTCCCACCATCATCCGATTGGAGGACCTCCACTGGGCAGACCCTTCCTTTTTGGAGCTCATTCGTCTACTGCTGTCAGAATCCAGGGACCCTATTTTGTTTCTGTGCGTATACCGGCCGACCATCTCTTTGTTCACGAGTCATCAGATCAGCGCCATGGCTCATCCCTACCGGGAAATTCGCCTACGGGACCTTTCAGCCTCCGAGTCGCAAGGAATGGTTGAATCTTTATTAAAAACCGCCACAATTCCGGCAAAATTACAGCGTTTTCTGCAGGAAAAGGTGGAAGGCAATCCGTTTTACATCGAAGAAGTTATCAATTCTTTGATCGAATCGGACACCCTGATTCGCGACAACGGCAACTGGAAGCTCACCCGGGAAATTACAGAGGCTGAAGTATCCTCGACTATCCACGGGGTGATTTCCGGCAGACTGGACCGTCTGGAAAAAGAAAGCAAGCGGATTTTGCAGGAAGCATCCGTGATCGGGCGGACCTTTTTTTATGAAATCCTTAATCACATCACGGAACTAAAACATCATACAGACCAGTGCTTACGCAGTCTGGAGCGGCTTGATCTCATCCGTGCAAGGGCGCTGCAGCCGGATCTGGAATATATTTTCAAACATGCCCTTACCCAGGAAGTGGTTTACAACGGCCTTCTTAAAAAGGAGCGCCGAGCCATTCATGAACGCATCGGTCTTGTAATGGAACAGATATTCGAGGATCGCCTGCCTGAATTTTATGAATCGCTTGCCTATCATTTTCAGCAGGGCCAATCGGTTCTTAAGGCTGTAATATATCTAATGAAAGCCGGGGAAAAAAGCCTCAAACGCTATGCCGTAGAAGAAGCCCATCAGTATTATCAGGAAGCTTTTGATCTTCTCTCAAATAAAATCCAAAAAACCAGAGATGATGATCTTTTATTAATTGATTTAATATTGGAATGGGCCATGGTTTTTTACTACCGGGCAGATTGCAAAGGCTGGGAGAAGTTGTTTAATGATCATAAGTCTCTTGCCGAAGCGCTAGGCGACCAAGAAAAGCTCGGTATGTTTTACGCATGGCTGGGCTTTGGCCTGTGGTTCAGAGAAAAATATACAACATCTTATGAATATCTAAGCAAGGCCATTCAGATTGGTGAAGAAATTGGAAATCAAAAGGTTATTGGTTACGGTTGTAACTGGCTTTGCTGGACCTGTGCGGAATTGGGCCTGTTGGATGAAGCAATCATGCATGGAGAACGGGCCCAGGAAATTGCAAAAATTCTTGACTCGGATCAGTATCTCTATTTCAAATCCCTCGCGGCCCTTGCTCACACCTATGTTATCAAGGGTGAAAGAAAAAAGGCGCTCGAAGCGGGAAAAATGCTTTTAGAATACGGTCAGAAACATTCGAATATAAGAAGTCAACACTTGGGATACTTCTACATTGGCTACAGTCACTTCATCGCCGGAGATTTTGCCCAAACAATTGAATATGCTCAAAAGGCATTACAGACTTCCGTCGACCCCCTTTACGGAGTGGGTGGTAATCTAATAGCGGGTTTCAGTCATGCATTTTTAGGTGAATTTCAAAAAATCGACGAAATGGCGAAACAAATATCGAAATTTTGCCGGGATGTCGGCTGTGAAGTCTGGGGAACATTGGCAGAAATTATGCTGGGCATAACTTACGTAGCGAATGGTCAGATGAGCCGGGGATTAAAAATGGTTGAGCAAGTGCGAGACGCGTATCAGAAAAATAAGCGCAGAGGCACACTTGTCATACCGGAATATATTATCGGAAAGATCTATCTGCAGATTGTGGAAGGGGAAAATTTGCCCAGTTTTTCGATTTTAGCCCGCAACATCGGATTTATGGTGAAAAATGTCCCCTCAGCCGCCAAAAAAGCAGAGGATCATTACAATAAAGCAATCAAGATTGCAAAAGAAGTTGGCACCATTATCTATCTGGCTAGAGCGTATCTGGATCTGGGATTATTGCACAAGGCCAAGAAGCGAAACGATCAAGCTAAAGAATGTATCTCCAAAGCGGTTGAGCTCTTCGAGCAATGTGAAGCAGAAGTTTTCCTGGAACAGGCAAAAGAGACTCTGGCGTCATTGAAATAAATCATCGAATTCTATCTTATAAGAGTCCTGGCTGCGACAGATTAAATAAAAATGACCATAAGGGCATAAATAAGACCCGTGTCTTATTCTCCTGGCTTTGCCCGATATACTCTTTTGTAAACAGCAGCCCGTTATCCGGCTGGTAGGTGGTTATAAAGCTTTTAAAGCTGCGGCTGACCTTCGGTGACCGCATTGCTGAAAACTTAACCTCCGCCGGTATAATTTTATCGGGCAGTTCGACGATCAGATCAACCTCAGCTTTTGCCTGTGTCCGC
>CALLDL010000009.1 GCA_937998305.1 uncultured Desulfobacterales bacterium
TTCTGATCCATCTTATCAACTGCTCCTTAGTGCTGTAATTCGTAAGTTCGATGACGTATTTTTTTATATTGATTCACCGCCCGCTTCGCTCGAGACGCAAAGGCCGCAGAGTAAAATATATTTTCTTTTGCCGTTGAGAGGACGGCAAAAGAAAATACTTAAGCTTTATTAAAATAATATTGAATTGAAATACAGGCAGTTATTTCTTTGTCTTACAAAGATGCATGTTTTTGCTTTCCGCCCTCTCAGCGGAAAGCAAAAAGGGAACAAATCCTCTGCGACCTCTGCGTCTCAGCGGTGATTATAAATTATCCAATTCAAATACGATACCGTATTTAAGAATACATATACTAAGTCTCAATTAATAAACAACACAGGTTTGTTTTTTCGCAATTTTTTGTTAACCAGAAACTAATTGCCGATCAGCTCTCTAAATTTGGAGATGGTTTCTTTATAGTCCGGGCTCTTGAAAATGGCCGACCCGGCCACAAAGACATCAACTCCGGCATCTGAAACATTTTTAATGGTTTTTTCGTTCACTCCGCCGTCGATCTCGATAAGTACGGACAATTCCCGGTCTTGAATCATTTTGCGAAGGGCACGGATTTTGTCGATGCTGTTGGGTATGAATTTTTGACCGCCAAACCCCGGATTTACGCTCATGATCATGACAAAATCCACATCTTCAAGGATCCATTCAATGGCAGATAGCGGCGTTGAAGGATTCAGCACCACACCGGCACGCAAATCCAACGATTTTATCATCTGGATGGTCCGGTTTAAATGGCTACAGGCTTCCACCTGAACCGAAATCAGGTCGGCGCCCGCTTTTGCAAAGTCTTCAATATAGCGATCCGGATTTTCAATCATCAGGTGAACGTCAAGAGGGAGTGAAGTGATGCGCCGTGTTGCTTCGACAATTAAAGGGCCGATGGTGATGTTCGGGACAAAATGGCCGTCCATGACATCGACATGAATCCAGTCGGCCCCGGCTTTTTCAACAGATCCTATTTCATCTCCCAGTTTTGAAAAGTCAGCAGACAGTATCGAGGGTGCAATATATTTCATTGTTTAGACTCCTGTGCCGGATAATTTGGAAATTTCAAAATTCGAATCCTAAATGACTTGAGGGGTCGGGAAGTTTTTATTGTAAACACTTATATATCATCCTCCGGCTCGGAGAGCATTATCCATGGAGCGATTTAACAAATAAAAACTCCCCGACCCCTGAAATTACTTAAGTTTTTTATCCGAATTTCGAAAATCAACTAATATCAAATAGTTTTGTTCACGATATTCACACGATAAATACCCCATGTCAAGTGTCAGAAATCTAACCCGCATGTCTCAAATCCCAATGCTCAATTCAGCCATCGTAGCCAAAGGCCACTATGGCGAAGTCGGCTGACCAAAACCTTCAGGCAAGAAATAGGAAAGAGAAAAGAGGATAAGGGAAACCACGGATGAACACCAATAAACACAAATTAAAATAATAATATTTATAATCATTTGCGTCCATTTGCGGTTATCTATTTTCTAAAATGAACTTCCAAACCCATTATCATAAACCCGGGTCTTTATCAATTTGTCATCCTCGTAAAGAAAAACGGTGGTATTGTTATTGTTGGGGATGATGAGCCAGATTTCTTCTCCGGGTTGTATGAATTCGTCAAATATGGTGTTCGAAACGCCAAAACTGTTTAACACCACCCGGATATGTCTTTTTAAAAAACCGTCGTTGACCCTGTATCTGAAAAAGCTCCCGCCAGGCGAGCTCGCTAAATAACCATGGCCTTTCCGTCCGGGTTTTCTGTTGATGACAAGATCCACAGTGCCGCCCTCAGTCACAAAATAACCGGATAACGGTTCTTGGGCAATAATGGTATTCAAGGGTTTGTCTTTGTAAAATACAGGCTTTATTTTTCCGAGTATCAGATTGCTGTTTTCGATCAAGGGAATTGCACTGTCAAGAAAGCGCCCTTTAAGATCCGGCATCTTGTATTCCTGTGGTCGAATTCCAATGCTAACAAGGAGGTTTACACATTCGTTCCGGGTTATCATCGTACCGGCAGAAGGAACCTGGGCAATAATCGAATCTTTTTTTACACGATTGCTGTAAGTACTGGATATTTGTCCCTGGCACAAGCTGTTTTCTTCCAAAATGATCCGGGCCTGTTGAACGGGCAGCTTTTCAAGGTTGGGCATCAGGATGGATTTTGGACCTTTTGAAATGATGATCCTGACATCCCGTCCTTTTTTTATTTCAGATCCAGGTTCCGGTTCTTGAAAAATAACATTGTTCTTGGGCATTTTGCTGCTGTATTCTGATCCCTCAATCTTTGTATTAAGTCCTAAATTTGTTAATAATTCAAGTGTATAAACAATATTTTTGCCTACCAGATTGGGCACTACCACAGTGTCCTCACTTTTTATAATCATGGTAAGGGTCAGATAGGCACTTGCACCCACTACAAGGATAAACACAAAAAAAAGAATCGCTATTTTTAATACTCGCGAGATCATTTTGCCCGTTTCATACAGACAGCAAAAAAGCCATCCATGTTGTGGAGATGGGGAAAAGTTTTTAAATATCCGTTGCCGGTTAAAAGAGAACGTGCTTCATGAGGTAAACCCTCTGGATTTTTTTCTATAGCAAAATCTTTATGTTTATTCAAAAAACCTTTTATCACGGATTCATTTTCTTCGGGTTCCATACTGCAGACACAATAAACCAGGAGACCTTCAGGTTTGACTTGATGCGCCAGGTTATCCAGAAATATCGCCTGTCTTTTTGCGTGGCGAACCAGGTCCTGTTCCAATGTGCTCCATTTTGCATCCGGATTTCTTCTTAAAACGCCAAGGCCGGAGCAGGGTGCATCCAATAAGATCCGATCAAATTTTTTAATGGATTTACCGCCGGCAGGGTCATTCAGATCATGAGTGCGGGATGTGACCATCGAAATCCCGAGTCGGTGCATTTCGGATTGAAGGCGCTGTAGTTTTTTCGCATTGTTATCCATGGCAATCAGTTTTCCACGGTTTTTCATCATCTGGGAGATATGCCCTGTTTTTCCGCCAAGGCCGGCACATGCATCTAAAACCGTTTCCCCCGGCTTCGGGTTTAATAGAAATGTAATCAGCTGTGCGGCTTCATCCTGAACCTGGAACAGTCCGTCTTCAAATGCTCTCATTTTCGGGATAGATTTTTTTGGATGAGAGAAAAAGGCACCGTCCGGTGCATAGCTTGTACACTCAACCTTTTCCACATCTTTTTCAAGGCGTTTTAACAACGTTTTACGTCGGGTCTTCAGCGTATTGCAGCGTACGGTTAAAGGCGGGATGGTGTTGATTGCATCACATAGCAGAACGGTCTCTTTCAAGCCAAGCCGATCCAGCCATCTTTCAAGCATCCATTTTGGAAATGATTTGTTCACCGCCAATGCAGATGCCGGGTCTTTGTTCACATCCGGAAATAAGACCTGTTGATATCTTTTTGCGGCATTTCGCAAAAGTCCGTTGATAAAGCGCACGACATAAGGTTCGGCTACAGATTTTGCCATTTCAACGGATGTGTTTACTGCTGCCGATACAGGTATTCGATTCAAATAAATGATCTGAAAAAGTGCGATCCGCAAAATATTCATCACTTTGGGATCGATTCGTTTCAAACGGGTTTTAGAGAAATAATCGATGATCCAATCGAGTTTTGCCCGCCACCTTAGAACGCCGAATACAATGGCTTGAAGCAATGCAAGATCTTTTTTTGGAAAAAAAGTGTGTTGGGAGAGAACCTCATCCAATATGTTGTCTAAAGTTTTGTTCCCTTGATCCAGGGTGTTCAGGATGTGCAGCGAAGTTTTGCGTGGGTTATTTACCATCAATTCTTTGGACCTAAATTGAGCGTTTCAAACGCTCAACTTAGGTTGGATATTCATATCAGTGTAAATGTGTTCCAGGGGGTAATTTGTATCCCCGCAGGAAATCCTTAATTAAAAGACGCTTTCCAGACTCCCCTTGAATTTCAATAATAGACAGAACACCTTTTCCGGTTGAGATCCACAGTTCATCGGGGAAGCTTTTTATTACTGTACCGGGAGAAGCTTCGGTATCTACAACAATGGTCTTGGCCTTGAAAATTTTAAGGCGTTTTTTTTCATGAAAGGTAAAAGCACCGGGCCATGGTGTCATCCCGCGAATGAATGCTTCAAGGGATTCGGCCGGCAGCTTCCAATTCATACGGCCGTCATTTTTTTTAAGCATGGGCGCATAAGTGGCCCGGGTATGATCCTGAGCGATCGGATTGATGTCGCCGGTTTTAAAAGCGTTCAGGGTTTGAATAAGAAGATCTGCGCCAAGATCAGCCAGACGGTCATGAAGGGTGCCTGACGTGTCATCGGGCGCTATTTCAAGTTCGGAAGAAAGGAGGATATCGCCGGTATCCATGCCTTCGTCCATTAACATCGTCGTGACGCCGGTCTTTTTTTCTTCATTGATGATTGCCCACTGGATCGGTGCAGGTCCGCGATATTTTGGAAGGAGTGATGCGTGAATATTAATGGTCGCAATTTTGGGTATAGTGAGTATGTTTTTCGGGATAATATGGCCAAAGGCAACCACCACAATAAAGTCAGGGGTGTGTTTTTCGATGCAGTTCGAGAATTCGGCTGTTCGGACCGAAGATGGCTGAACAACTGAGTACCCCAGGTTCATGGCCGTTTCTTTAACCGGGGAAGGAGTGAGTTTGCGCCCCCGACCTTTTGGCCGGTCAGGCTGGGTGACCACCAAAGCTATATCTTTATCATTTTCATGAAGGGCCTTTAAAGCAGGCACTGCAAATTGAGGTGTTCCCATGAATATGATTCCGGCTTTTTTTTTCATTGTTTTCTTAAGTTCTTTTGTATTTTTCTTTTATACATCCCCCTTTTCAAAGAGCTGATGCGGTCTATAAACAAAATGCCGTTTAAATGGTCGATTTCGTGCTGAAGGACCACAGCAAGGAATCCTTCTGCTTCTATCCGCAAAGGTTTCTCGTTTCTGTCAACGCCCTCAACGAGAATAGCGGCTGATCGTTTAACGTCGGCCCTGAAATCAGGGACACTCAGACACCCTTCGCCCTCTGATAAGATACTCCCTTCACTCGATATAATTCTGGGGTTGATCAACACATGTAAAGATCGTTTTTCGTCCTTGGGTGAAACATCGTAAACAAGAAGACTTTTGTTAATCCCCACCTGTATTGCAGCCAAACCGATGCCAGGCTCCATGTACATCGTTTCAGCCATGTTTTCAATCAAGTCCTGGATTTTGCCATCGATGTTTTCAACCGGCTGGGTCGGCTGACTGAGGAATTTGTCCGGATATGTCACGATTTCCAGTAAAGCCATGGGGTAACCTCTTTAAGGATACTATTTCTCCCTTTCTTCATATGAAACCTGTAAGATATTTACACTGGTCACCATTGCGGAAATAAACCCCACAAAAATAACAGGGAATATTTGAATGGCATGATTTGCCAACGTAAAACCGGCAGCATCCTTGGATGAAACCCCGAAAAGTAACAGGGCAAAGACACCCCCTGCCTCCCAAATTCCCCAGTAGCCGGGAACAGAAGGAAGTGCGATAAAGAAACAGATGATGACCATGATCGCTGTAATTTCAATAAACGACAATTCGATTCCCGGGCAGCCCAATGACACCAAATAATATGAAAAGGCTGCAAGACCCCAGATAACAACAGATAGACTGAAACAGGCACATATTTTCATGGGGTATTTGACCAGTGTGAAACCAGTGGCGATATTTTCGACGACATTCACCAAGGGTTCGCAAATTTTTTTTTGGATCTTTTTTTTAAGATCAGGTCCGGCAAAAAAAAACATCCCCGGTATCCGTGTGATGAGATCGTTTATCACGTTCCGGGTTTTGTTGACAGCCACCAGGGCTATTCCGACAATAAGCAGTAGAAGCAGTTTGAATGTTCCTTTGCCGACAGTCATAAGTGTTGTTTTATTGAGATGGTACTTGCCAAAAACAATATCAATATTTGGATCTATTTCAATTGTGGCAAGAAGCACCGCAAAGAGAATAATCAGTATGCCGACATCAAACACCCGCTCAGCGCCAACCGTTGCAAGACCTGTGGAAAATGGAATATTTTCCTTTTTTTGCAAAATAACGGGTCTGGCCACTTCTCCCACCCTCCCCGGAAGAATACAATTGATCATAAAGCCGATCATCAGAGGATGAAATGATTGCCAGAACCTTATTTTACCAGCCGATTCAAGTATTATTTTCCATCGATAAGCTCTCAGAGCAAAGCTTAATAAAATAACCACAACCGCCGGCAGTATCCATACATAATTGATGGATGCAAGATAGATAATGAGATCATTAAATGGGACATTTCTAAAAGCCAGATAAAGCGCCAGAATAGAGACTGCCAGCCCCAGAATCAGTGAAATGCCTATTTTTTTATTCATTCGAGTATCATTACAGATCGGATCCAAATAAAAGCCGAGGATTCAGGTATTAAGGGTTCGCTCAAAAATAAATTCACATTTTCGCATTTCAGCTTCAGGCCATCTTTGGTCGCTGCTCAATCGCGCCCGATTCTAAATTTGGCCTCAAAATAGCTCTCTATTCCTGTGGCTTAGCTCAATCGCAGCAACCAAGCCTGACCTAAATCTGAGCGCCAATTCTGCGAATTTATTTTTGAGCGAACCTTAAGAAAGGGTTTTGCGTGCCTTTACAATATCTTTCTTAATCTGATCGGACAGTTCGGAAATATTCGAAAATTTTTTTTCATCCCTGATGCGCTGTACAAAATCCACCCGAATATTCTGGCCATATATGTTTTCATTAAAGTCAAGAATGTGGACTTCCACCGAAAAAACGTGATCGTCAAAAGTGGGACTATAGCCGATATTGGCAACGCCTTGAAAAATTCCTCCCATACAATCCACCGTAACAGCGTAAACGCCGTTTTTTGGGCACAGCTCGTCGTGCAGTGTAATATTCGCCGTGGGAAACCCAAGAAGTCTTCCCCCTCTGTTGCGTCCAGTGGTAACAACTCCCCTGATCTGATAATAACGGCCCAATAATTTTTGGGCCTCATCTACCTTGCCCTCCTCGACAAGTTCACGTGTTCGAGTACTGCTGATTCGGCCCGGCCAATTCTTCGATGTTTGAATCCAGTCGGCAACAACAACATCAAATCCTAAATTCTTTGCATAGGTTTGTAAAAGATCTATATCTCCCTCTCGATTTTTGCCAAAGGTATAATCTTTACCCACGACAATAGCTTTCATTCCAATTGATTTGAGCAGAATGTCTTCCACAAATGTCTTTGCCGATATTGCCGCAAATTCTTCGGTAAAGGGGACACAAATCAAAACATCTACACCCGAGTTTTCAATGAGCTCGATTTTTTGCTCATAGAGGGTGATGAGAGGCAAATGTCCGTTTTGCTTCAATACGCGGACAGGGTGGGGTTCAAAGGTCATAATGATGGAAGTGCCGTCGATGGTGTCTGCCTTCTCTATTACCTCATGAAAAAGGGCTTGATGTCCGATGTGGACACCGTCGAAATTGCCGATGGTAATTACAGCGTTTTTAAATGGTTTTTCAATCTTATCAATGTGTTTAATGAGTTCCATTCTAATTTTTCCCGTTAACAAATATCGGCCTTGACAAAAATAAAAAAACGTATATATAAAATATCCTTTATATTAAATCAATCTTAAATGATATTATTCATGCCGAAGTGGCGGAATTGGTAGACGCGCTAGGTTCAGGGTCTAGTGGGGGTTTCTCCGTGGGAGTTCGAGTCTCCCCTTCGGCACTCTTTAGATTTTAAGACATTGATTATATTGTAAATGTTTTATCAAAAACCTCCGAATGTACCATCTGGTACAAATTTGGGGGTTTTATTTTGTCCAAAAAGCATGCTTGCTTATTCCGCAGAAACACCTCGTATTATTCTGAGACTTTTCAGGATCGATTACTAAATTCATTTAGCAAATTTATGATAATATTAGACAGGAAGGTAAAATGTCAACTCTATCTAAAACCCAATTGAAAAACAAAATCAAGAAATATATCTAAGATTTTATTCATGATTTTGAGCCTGATCAAGCCACAGGTGAACGGTCACTTCGTACAGGTATGTCAGGTTGAAAAGGCGTTATTTTTATACGATTTATAATATTCATGACTTTAATTTGATCGCCGTCAAAAGGGCGTCACGAAAGTGCTCTAATAGAAAAAGGGTAACACATTTCGTGTTACCCTTAATGTTTAATAATTCAGGGTTTTTAACCACAGGCACTTGATGTTGGGCAGGCTGAACATCCTTCTTCAAACTCAATTCCACAATCAAATTGAAATCCAAATTCAGAAAAATCAACTTTGATCGATTCTGCTTCTTTCATAAACTCTTTATCAACAATGTATTTAAAACCTTCAATGTCGAAGACATTGTCTGTATCTTTTGGCTCATCCAGAGCCATAGCAAGGGATGGGCCTCCTCATCCTCCTGCATTTAAAAAGATACGTATTGCCGTGACTTCTCTTTCTTGTAAATATTCAGCAATTTTATCTGTAGCTGATTTTGTAATTTCAAGCATAATATTCTCCCTTCTTAGAAATATCTGTATGACTGAATAATTTTGAAACCTATGGGAATGTAGTTACGGTTATTGGATCTGTCAATAAGGGTAATCTGGATGTGTGGCTACTATATGGGTGGGGTGTTGATGATCAGTCCATAGTGACTCGATTAAAGGTTATTCTTTGGCCTTCTTTGTCGACTTATGCAACTTTTTAAGACAGTTTTTATCTTTACGGACAATTGCACAGATTTTCCGGTTATCAATCTCTCTACAGTTAGCGTGATTATACAAGGGGCATTCTGGGTATTGTTTTGACATCTTTATTTTTCACCCTTTTTTTCATATTTTTTTAGAAGGTCCTGGATGGCTTCCTCGAGAAGATCATTTTGCCTTTTTTCCAACTGTGCATCAAGAATTCTTAGTTTCTTCGTTAGAT
>CALLDL010000010.1 GCA_937998305.1 uncultured Desulfobacterales bacterium
TACCAATGGAAATGTAACCGAAAGACTTTTCAAAAGTGCCTAAAGTTTGAAGTGATCTAAAGTGCCTAAAGTTGAGGTAGCGCTAACGCGCTGTCATTAAAATATAATTGGCTAAAAAATCCCTTAACCCTGGCCCAGACCGATCACCAACACCTTATACTAAAAAGGTTGTGTTTGTATTGATATATAAGTCAGCATATCAGTAAAAAATGTCGAGTAGGATTTGCACTCCTTAGTATATTATGACTCGGTGTCATGAAACATTATGAAAAAAACTTTACCATCTGTAGACGAAACGATCAATGGAATATCTGCTTAAGGTCTTTGGGATGAATTAGTTGAATATGTTTTTGGGGGTTGCACTGGATGAATTGGTTCATATGATTCAGTAAGTAACTCAAGTTTGCCAACTTAATATTTCTCTCTAAAGTATTTAAAGTAACAGACCGAAATAGAACTTTGATTATATCCTTCATCTGTAAGTGTTCACGGGGTGTGGTTCCCCGTGAACAACTACCCTTCATCAAGGAGGCATAACCATGCGCCGAAAAATTATTTTAGGTGTTCTGACAGGTGTCATCCTTGCCTGCTTTTTCGTCATCATTGTTGTCGTATCGACTTATGATTACAACAAGTTCAAGCCAATGATTACCGGAATCGCTAAAAAATATACCGGCAGGAAACTCACCATTGCTGGTGATATAAAAGTGAAAATAAGTTTGTCTCCCACCCTCGAGGCAAGCCAGGTCTCTTTTCAAAATGCTCCCTGGAGCGATTATCCGGAAATGATCCGTGCCAACCGAATTGAAGTTCAATTGGCGCTGATTCCGCTAATTCAGGGTAAAATCAATGTAAAACGGTTAACGCTGCTCAATCCGGATTTCATAATGGAAATCAACAAATCCGGCAAAACAAATCTGCAATTTGATTTGCCGGAACAAAAGAAAGTGAAAACAGCGCCTGTAAAAAAAGATGAAGAGGAAACAGCGCTGTTCGATTTTAAAGAGATATTTATCAGAAATGGAAAACTAACGGTTAAAAACCATCAAAAGAAAAAAACCCTCGTCTTAACCTTAAATCAAGGGAGTAGAAAATCAGCGAAATTTATGGGCAAAGCCAACATTGAACTGAAAGGCTCGTTCAACGATATTCCATTTAACGTGGCCGGAAAAATCGGTTCGTTGGTGGGTATCACTGACCCTGATGTATCCTATCCTTTGGATTTAAAGGGCGATATCGCCAAAATAGAATTTGCCATTATCGGTAAGATCCAAAATCTGGTGCCCGCAAAAGGCATCAATGTCAAATTCTCTGTCAAAGGCAATGATCTGGCCAAGATTGAAAATATCACAAAAGAACCGCTGCCAATCAAAGGTCCATTCCATGTTTCCAGCCATCTAATTGCAACCAAAATCGAAAAAATTCAAATGTCCGATATGTTAATAGAACTGGGAAAAAGTAAGATAAACGGTTCCATAACACTTGACCGCTCTGCTAAAAGGCCGCGAATATCCGGGGATCTTTTTTCCGAAACCCTCGATCTGCGTCCAATGTTAATAGAAAAAGAGAAAAGGGCCGCCAATGCAAAAGAAAAGACAACGAAACCTAAAAGAAAAGCGGACAAACTGTTTCAAAACACCCCCTTAAAATTAGACGGCCTGCATCGCATCAACGCTGCCGTTGATGTTCGAATCAAACACATGCTTTTCCCAAGATTTGCCTTCGATAATATTGTGACCAAGGTAAAGCTTTGGAATGGAAATCTCACGGTAAAACCTCTGACAGCTTCCATCGGCGGCGGGAAACTGGTTAACTGTTTAAATTTTCAGGCAAAAAAAAATGTGGCTTTTGTTGATGTAAGAATGGATATCAAACAAATGAACCTAGGGGAAATGCTTAAAAAGCTGGGAATTACTCAAGCCCTGGAAGGCATTCTCGATCTTGACATTAATCTGAAAGGTCAAGGAAAATCTGTAGCAGAGCTCATGGCAGATTTGAACGGCGATGTAGTTGCCTCGCTGGGAGAAGGGAAAATACCCACCGGTTATTTAGATTTTGCCAGTGCCGATATCAGCTCAACTCTCATACGGTTAATCAATCCTTCAGGTAAAAAAATCGACAGCACCCGAATTAACTGTGCCGTGTGTGATTTTAATATCAAAAACGGCATGGCCAAAAGTGATATCATCGTCGTCGACGACCCCCATAAAGCATTGTTCAGCACAGGAAAGATAAATCTTAAAACCGAAGAATTGGATTTTTATATCGAAACCAAGCCCAAAGAGGGAATTGGAACTGAAAATACCGCGAAATTGAGTGTCAGTTTAAGCAAAATAACCAAACCCTTTAAACTGGGCGGCACACTGGCCAATCCTTCTTTAGAAATCGATATCCTGGGCTCGGGTACCACCATCGGTGCTGTTCTTTTAGGACCGGTGGGCTGGACCTATCTTTTAGTTTCCGGATCATTCGGAAAAGGAAATCCCTGTAAAAAGGCTCTTGAAATTGCAGGAAAGGGTGCGTCCGGAACACCATCCAAAACCGGAAAAGGCAAAGAATCAACATCAGAATCTGAAGAGAAAAAACAAGGGATTGGAGACAGTATATTAAATATTTTCAAAAATTTGAGCATGAAAGGGGGTGAAAATGAAGATTGGATTGATTCTCGTTGACATTCAGAAAGATTATTTCCCCGGTGGTTGCATGGAGCTGATTGGAATGAACGATGCAAGCAGAAATGCAAGAGAATTATTACAATTTTTTCGTGAAAAAAATTGGCCGATTTTTCACATACAACACATCGCCGTCAGCAACGGCGCCACGTTTTTTCTGCCGAATAGCCCAGGGATGGAAATTCATGAAAATGTCAAGCCACTCCCTGAAGAAATGGTCATTCAAAAACACCACCCCAACAGTTTTTTAAATACAAGCCTCCATGATGAACTGCTAAAGGCCGGAATTGAGTCCGTGGTGATCTGCGGCGCCATGAGTCATATGTGCATCGATGCAACCACACGCGCTGCTGCGGATTTGGGATTCGGGTGCATCGTCGTTCATGATGCATGTGCGACCAAGGATCTTAACTTTGATAGCAAAATCGTGTCTGCAGACATGGTCCACGGTGCCTTTATGGCAGCATTACAATCCGTCTACGCCAAGGTTATGGATCTTGGCGCGTTTTCTTCATGGATGATCCAGAACCTTCCTAACCAACCTGGATAGTTTTCCTCGATTAAAAGGTTTTTCAATATACTCACGAACGCCGATTTCTTTTGCCTTTTCTTCATTGATCTTTTCACTAAAACCGGTGCACAGAATCGTCGGCATACCCGGACGAATTTTTAGAACCTCTTTCACCAGTTTGTCACCGGTGATGTGGGGCATGGTCATGTCGGTAATTACCAGGTCAAATTGATCGGGGTCGGCCCGGAATAATTCCAATGCTTCAATGGAATTGGTCTTGGATTCCACCTGATAGCCCAATCGCTCCAGTCTCCGCCGTCCAATTTCAGCCATGGATTCCTCGTCATCAACAAAAAGTATTCTTTCATTTCCTGTAGAAAGTTTTTCATCAGGTTCAGTTTCTATAACTGCTTCTTCTCCGGCCGCTGGAAAAAGGATGCTTAAGGTGGTCCCTTTTCCAAACTTACTATCAACGGAAATGGCACCGCTGTGATTCTTGACAATACCGTGTACCACCGACAATCCGATGCCCGAACCTTTCCCTACCTCCTTGGTGGTAAAATATGGATCAAAAATTCTGTCTTTAATTTCAGGGTCAATCCCCGGTCCGGTGTCGCTCACCGTCAATTTCACATAATTGCCTGGAGGCATATCAGGATAAACAGCCGCTGAGATTTGATCCAAATAAATTTTTTGAATTCCGATGGTCATCACCCCGCCGGTATCTTCCATGGCATGCGCCGCATTGGTGCACAGGTTGATCATCACTTGATTGATCTGGGTGCTGTCCGCAAGAATGGAATCGTCTGTATCATCTTGTATGTTCTGGCGAATTTCGATACTCGTTGGAATAGAAAACCGCAAAAATTTTAGCGCATCTTCGACAATCTGAACGAGCCTTACAGGTCTTTGCTTTGGATCCGTCTTTCTGCCGAAGCTCAAGAGCTGTTTTACAACATCTCTGGCACGAAAACTGGCGGTTCGTATCTCGTTAAGATGAAACTTTGTCGGATGCAATTCCGGCACATCATCCATCGCCATTTCCGCATTCCCCAAAATGATGCCAAGAAGGTTGTTGAAATCGTGAGCGATGCCCCCGGAAAGTGTGCCGATGGACTCCATCTTCTGGGCATGCAGAAGTTGACCTTCAAGTGCAGCCTTTTCCTCTTCGGCTTTTTTGCGAGCGGTAATGTCATAAACAATCGAAAACAGAAGTTTTTTACCATGTACCTTGATGGGACCGGTGTATACTTCCACATCTCGGATTTCTCCACTTGCCAAACAGTGCTGGAAATAAAAGTGTTTGCGCTGTTCCATCTTGGCTTTTTCCATTTCATCAAACACCTGTTCTTTGGTCAGCGTATTGATATTAAAAATTTTCTTGCTCGTCAGCGCTTCATAACTCCAGCCATAAAAGGAGACGGCTGCCGGGTTGGCATCTACGATATCGGCGGTCTTCGGATCGACCAGGAGCATGACGGAATGGTTGTTCTGAAAAAGGCTCCTGTATTGCTCTTCACTCTCCCTCAGATTTTTTTCAACCTGCTTGCGGCTTGTTATATCAAGCGCCGTAAAGGTTACACCAATTGACAAATCGTTTATATCGATAGGCGCTGAACTTAAAAGTACATCAATCATGGTCCCGTCTTTACGCTGCCAGCGTGTTTCCACAGTTCCGATATTTCGTTCGCTAATTTGTGCGTATTTCTCCCGCCCTACATATTCGAAATCCTCGTCGGTGCCATATAACATTCTTGAGCTTTTACCCAACAATTCTTCTCTGGTATAACCGATTATTTTGCATAACCGTTCATTGGCTTGCTTAATAACTCTATCGCATACCATGCCGATACCTGTTGGGGCTGCACGAAAGATGCTTCTTAAAGTGGCCTCACTTTCTCTCAACGACGCCTCTAATTGTTTGTAGAAAACCATCTCTTTTTCTAACTTTTTAACTCTTTGCTCCAATTCTTTAATGGTCAGTTTGTCGGCCATTGGAATCATCTCCAATTGACATAAAAATAGGGATACAAAATTTGAATTATATAGCGTTCCATATAGCTCTGTTACTATTTGAAACGCTCAACTTAGATTATTGTATTTTAAGCGGAATGACAATTTAAGTAAAGGGATAATTATTCACTTTTTGAACCTGATAAGCCGTTCTCATGTGGAAACCGATTTCAAATGATACCCAAATTGAACGATTGTCGAGGTTGCCTCAAATTCAAGGAAGATGCCATTCCGTTATAGTCAGCTATGCGGGATGGTATCTGACGCAGTAGATTCGGTAAGATCGGCAATCCCAAAGGGTTTTAAATTTTAAAATTATAAATCAACATAATTCATTAAAAACAAATTATATTTGATCCCCCTTTTAAAATTTGAAACGCTCAGCTTAGGTGGTGCTTTACCGGCCCGAGGCCGTGTCAGGGCTCAACACCATACAATTGACAGGTGTTATTCCAAAGGGTTTCAGACAGTAAAACAGGATCTTCCTGTCTCACTTTGGCAAGCTTCATCAGAACCGACCGGACAAAGGCCGGTTCGTTTCTTTGGGTGTGGTTTCTTTCCGGTGTCGGCGTCAGATAGGGAGCATCGGTTTCGATCAGAATTCGATTGACCGGGATCGAAGCCGCCATCCTTCTCAAGTCCGCACCTCGTCCCTTGATGGTCACAATGCCGGTAATTCCGATGTAAAGGTCCAGATCAAGATACTGTTTCAGCTCATCCTCACTGCCGGAAAAGCAGTGCACTACCCCTTTTGGGCCGGTTTTAGAATGTGTTTTCAAAATGTCGAGCAGGCGGCCGTTGCTGTCCCGCTCGTGAAAAATAACCGGAAGTTTCAGCGCATCGGCAATTTCGAACTGCCGGATAAGCCACTTTTCCTGAACGTTTCTGGGAGAAAACATTCGATTAAAGTCAAGGCCGATCTCTCCCCATGCGCGAACGCTGGGGCTGCGGGTAAGATCCACGAGAGACTTTAGCGTATTTTCACTGCAGCTTTTTGCCGCGTGGGGATGAATGCCCACCGAAGCATACACTCCTGGTGTGGATTCCGCGATGGCGACCCCTTTGATGCAGCGCTCAAGGTTTGTTCCAATGGTCATGGCCGACGCGACGCCGGCATCATGCATACGATGGATGACATCATCCAAATCTTTGTCATAGGCCCTGTCGTCCAAATGGCAGTGACTGTCAAAAATTCTCATGTAAACCTCTTTTTCAGCATTTTGTTTACGCTCAATGGAGGTAAAACCTTGTCAGCACTTACCATCGAAGATCGATGAGATCAATTTATTTTTAAAAACCCCTCCAGAGGTTATCCATATATCCATTGGAACAATTTATACCTGAATCTTGCATGAAAATTAATGAGAAGATTTAAGTTAATTTATTGAAGAAGATTTAAGCAAAATCATATCATCGCTCATTTTACCCGAATGATATACCCGCCTGCCTCTGCGAGGCACAAGCGGGCAGGTCGGATGATGATCTTTTTTTTTCTCATTAATTTTCATGCAAGATTCAGGTTATATGTCACTCTTTCCCGAGATCACAGCCACTGTATGCACAGAAAATTGTGCACTAGTGCACATAAAACTGTGCACTCCTGAACCCCATAAAAACATAATAGCAATAATATCAGATGTTTGATTTCTGGCATGCCTGTTGCATTTATATTTATCTATCTCATCGGAATCTGGGGGCACATCTTGATTTGTGATTAAAGTTATTTAAATTATTTTTTGGATTGGGGTCGGGGTACAGCTCATCTCGCGTTCTTAGATTTAAAATCAAAAAAATGCCTATTCAAATAAAATATAGAGAGGGGGGTATTGGCGTCGAATTTATTGGTTCAGGTATTGTAACCGGAACAGACATCATTGCAGCCAATAAAGAGATCTATCGTAATGAAAATTTTTCGAGACAAAGATACCAGATCTTTGACAAGACTAAATGTACGGAATATCGAGTAAGCAATGAAGAGATACGGATAATGGCAGAACAAGATAAAGCCGCCTCAAAAACTAATCCAAATATTATCGTTTCCCTTATTTCAAAAACAGACCTGCAATATGGCCTATCAAGAATGTACCTGGCGTATGTTGGAGACAGCGGTTTCTTAACAGAGATTTTCCGAGACCGCAAAAGCGCCGAAGAGTGGGTAAAACACCAATTAAAAAAACCAGCTGCCGGATATCATCAGGAACAAAACAACCGGTAAAATTCTGGCTTCACAACCCAAAAAATATTATCGATAACAAATCGCTGGAGATAATGTGAAAACACCGGCGCGTTTCCACGTCACCCGAGCTTCCCGCTAGCATTTTACGCATCAAATAATCTTGACTTTTAGCACCAAATAATACATATTAAAAACATTTAATATAGCATTAAAAAGTGTGGAGGTGATTAAAATGGCAATAAGCATTACCCAGGATATTCGATCAATTACTGATTTGAAGAGGAATACCAACTCAATTCTAGAACAAATCCATAAGACGAAACGGCCGGTGATTCTGACAGTTAACGGCAAGGCGGAGGCCGTACTTATGGACGCAAAGGAATATGAGAAAATTAACAATGCCTTTAATTTGCTCAAGCTTCTTGCACCGGCTGAAGAGGACATAAGTAGCGGTAAATTTAAAGAGGCTCAAGTATTTTTTAAGGAATTCAAGCGTGACCAAAAAATATAATGTAAATTTAACTCGCCATGCGCAAGATGATTTAGAGCATATCTATTGTTATATTGAAGCCGACAGTCCTAACAATGCTGTCAATTTTGTACTTCACCTTGAAAAAAAGATTTATTCACTTAATACTTACCCTGAGCGTCATCCCTTGATACCCGAAAATGAGTTTTTCGGAACGGACTACCGTCATTTAATTTATAAAAAGTACAGAGTAATTTACAGATTCATTTCAGATTCAGTCTTTATTCTAAGAATTATCCATGGAGCCAAAATATTACAGGTTTAGGCCCGTAAAATGCAAGCACATGAAGCCGACGCCGCTATCGTGGCGCAGCAAATCGGTGTTTTTTCGAGCTGGTGGCACGGCGTTTCAGAAGGGGGTAAGGTCATTTAGCGGTGCGGCTTATACTCAGTCCGTTGACCGCCGATAGAAGAAACTTTTTTGATATAAAGCAGGGATATTAAATTCGGCAAATTTCCCACAGTCAAATTCTTTCCGAAATGCTTATATATTTGGATCATCTCCCGATTAGTTGTAGTTAATTAGGGTAAAATAAGTGGGTCATCTCCAATTGAGTGGGTGTGATCCTAAAGGGTACAAGGAGTCAAGGATTCAGGGGTTCAAGTGAAATGCTTTAAAAACCACTGAAGGATCCAAGGGGTCGAGAGTCCAAGGATTCAAGTGAAAAGCAAAAAAATATTCGAAGAAAGTAACCCAGATATTATTAGCAGGGGATTTAGATTTAATTGAAAAAGGTGAATTGGGTACACTAAAAAAAGACATCGCAGAAATCGAAAGAATGTTAAAGGCGCTGATAAAGTCTTTAGAAAACAAACCCTTGAATCCTTGATCCCTTGAATCCTTGGACCCTCTTCTCCAACTTAATTGGAGAAGAACCATATATTTATATCTTTTCGCCGACTTTCACCGAAACCACTCCCACGGTTTGCACAGAAAATTGTGCATCACTGCACAGAAAACTGTGCACTCCCGAACCCCTTAAAAACAAAACAACAATAATATCAGATGGTTGATTTCTGGTATGCCTGTTGCAATATAAATTAAGTTTCATTAATTCCGGTCAACGATCCCCCAAAAGGGGCTTTATCTGAATACCTTTCACCGCTGAGGCACGGAGGACGCAGAGAAAATTCAGATTTTTTGTTTGCCACTGAGAGGGCGGCAAACAAAAACCATCAGAAGCTTTGCTTCAAGTAATTAGAATTATTGAAAGCCTTAGTTTGACGTTGTCTCTCCAGGCTGATTACCCGGATCGAATTTGGGAAGATTTGCCCGAAGTGCATGTGTTTGTTTCTTTTCGCCCTCTCAGCGAAAAGAAATAAGATGACACCCTCTGCGGACTCAGCGTCTCTAATGATCCCCGCGAAGGCGGGGGGAATGGGCGGTGAAAGATATCCAGGCTGTGTGTAGATGATATTACAAAACAACTATATAGTAATATATAACTCCATTCGCGCACATGCCACCATGTGGCATCACAACTTAAATAATTTATAATATCTTGAAATCATATCAAATAAATGTTACAGAGTCATAATCTGAAGCTTCCACTCTAACTGGGCTCATCCTGTACCTGTTTAGTCAAACCTAAATTGAGCGTTCCAAATAGCGATAATTTTTTTACTTAATTAAATCCACCGATTAGATGAGACATATTAGTAACTTTAGTAATGTATTTTTTATTATAATTATTACTATTTTCAGCCCTGTCACTATTTGAAACGCTCAATTTAGGTCAAAATATTTTGGCTATCATCTATGCGACTGCTTCGCACCTGAACATACAACCCTATTCATACATAGCCGGGGAAAAGACATGAAAATATTAATTGCTGAAGATGATTTTGTATCAAGGAAGATTTTAAACACGATACTGGCCTCCCTTGGTGAAGTTGATATTGCCGCCAATGGCAACGAGGCTTTTACTGCCGTTAGAATGGCTATAGAGGCCAATGAGCCCTATGATTTGATCTGTCTGGATATCATGATGCCGGAGGTTGACGGCATTATGGCGCTGAAAAAGATCAGGCAGTCGGAGGCTCAAAAAGGGTTAAACCCGGAAAAAAGATCTAAGATAATTATGATCACAGCATTATCCGACAAAAGCCATGTCATGGCCGCGGCCCAAGCAAATTGCGACGGTTTTCTTGTAAAGCCCATAGAAAAAGATCGTCTGTTCGATGAGATTCGTAAGCATGGATTTGATATTCCGGAGTAGTGCTGATCTTGCAAGTCTATGAGGGCAGTGTTCTTATTTTGGAAAATGCTGCTTAGGACTACAACGTTATTTTTAATATACCACTGCCGGCTTATATGACATTTTTTGATATATAAGCCGGATTGGAAAATATGCTTAAAAACAAAATTTGTTTATTTTTTACGGAAAGTTATTTCGGAAATTATATATATTCAGTTTTGATTTAGTTGTCAAAAAGTGACAATTTCCACATTTCATTTAGGTCAACTAATACATGTTCGGCAGGGAACAGAAACCTATACCTTCTTATGAAAATGAATAAAAATTTAAACATTATCAAATCGTCTTTGCTGCAACACTCTCAGGCTAAAGTGACTCTGTACGGTGAGTATCTGTCAATTTATCTGAATATTTTAAGCCGCACGAAACATATTGATAGCATATTATTATTCGATTTACTTTGCGGTGAAGGTTTATACAAAAACAATTTAAAGGGAAGCCCCCTTGTTGCATTAGATAAAATAAAGGATCATTTTGTTCTTAATAAAGATAGCCATTTAAAAATTTCATTGATCTTCAATGACAATGGTTTTTCCGAAATCACAGATAATATTAAAAAAGTTGAAAGACTTAAAACAATTGTAGAGCAGAATTATTTACCATCCAATTTAACCATAGAATATCATGATGAAGAGTTCGAAGAGATTTTATTCAAATCAATAGAAAGGATCAGTTCTACTTCCAAATCTAAAGCATTATTTTTTATTGACCCATATGGGTACAAGAATATAAATCCGAAACATATCAAAACGATATTATCTCTTAAATCTACTGAAGTAATACTGTTCCTTCCTGCGTCTCACATGTATCGTTTTGCTAATAAATGTCTTGAGTCACCATTTTGTGGAAGTGAACCCCTACATGATTTTTTAACTGAACTTTACTGTAATTCAGTACCTTCTTTTAGTTCCGTAGACAATTTCATTTATAGATGTAGAGAGCAGTTCAAGGACTATTTAGCACAGGAAGAAATTTTCGTAGACTCTTTCGTAATTGAAAGGGATAAGAAAAATACGTATTGCTTATTCTTTTTCACATCTAATATTTCAATCAATCTTGGAAGTCCTTCAACGGACTGTGCAGCTACACCCGCAAAGTGAAAAGTATTTAATGTCATTTGTGTTGATGGTTCACCAATTGATT
>CALLDL010000011.1 GCA_937998305.1 uncultured Desulfobacterales bacterium
TGGTCATGTATTCAAACATGAAGTGACGGATCGGGAAAAAGAAATCTGCCGGGCAATCAAAGACCGCCTGATTAAAGACGGCCTCTATTTTGTGGGGATCGACGTGATCGGAGACAAGCTGGCGGAAATCAACTGTGTCAGCCCGGGAGGCATACCCCGTATCAACCGGCTGGACAATGTAAAACTGGAAGTCAATGTCATCGATTTCGTGGAACAAAAAGCAATGCAAATGAAAGCACTAGTTTAAAACCCTTAATCTTCAGCAACGCCAATAAAACGAAGTGGTCCGGAAAGATTTTGGTGCGTGTTCACGGGGTGTGCTTCCCCGTGTAACGATATTGGCGGAGTGGCTAAGTCATTGAAATGACCAGATACGTAGACACCGGAGTGAAGCGGGGAAGCACACCCTGTGAACACCTACAAATTTTTTATGACAATATTATACGGTTACGATCGTTAAACTGAAAAAAGCAGCATGAGCCTGGATATGGTGACGGTACTTGAAACGTAAGCTTCTATTGTTCATTCACATTTTTATCATTTTATCGTTGCCGCTTTCCTGTGGAAAGCAGCCGGATCATCGCTTTCTAAAAATAGGGTTGCATGAAGAACCCAAGACCTTGAATATCTGGCTGGCCAGCGACGCCAATTCAAAAAAAATATTATCCCTGATCTATCAGCCGCTGTATTTGCGTGATCCTGAAACACTCACCCTGGTCCCCTGGCTTGCGGCCGGGAAGCCGGAATTTCACCCGGATACAATTTCATATACCGTCCGTCTCAAACCGGCAAAGTGGTCGGACGGCTCGGATGTTACATCAAAGGATGTGGCCTTTACCGCCGGCCTCATAAAAGAATTCAGGGTTCCTCGATATTATTCCAGCTGGAAATTCATAAAAAAAATAGAAACACCGGACAACCACACCGTCCGGTTCTATCTTGAGGAACCGAAAGCCATATTTTTGACCCGAACGCTGACGTCATCGATTGTATCAACAAAAGAATGGGCAAATATTGCGCAGGCCGCCAGAACCAAACAAAAACCGCTGAAAGCCCTAATCAATCACAAAATTGAAAAACCGGTGGGGTGCGGTCCATTTGTTCTAAAAAAATGGCGGCGGGGCACTTATGTTCATCTTCAAAAAAACAGGTATTTTTTCGGCCTTCGTCAAAACATCGGCGGTCGAATTCTCGGCCCGTATGTTGATGACCTTCTTTTCAAAGTTTACGGCACCTCTGATGTTGCCGTACTTGCCCTGAAAAAGGGGAGTATCGATATATTCTTGTGGGGAATTCAACCCGGATATATCGATGACTTAAAGCAGCAGAAGGACATCCAGATATTTTATAGTAAAAAAAGCGCTTTATATTTTATGGGCTTTAACTTAAGATCGCTGCCGTTCAGCGATGTCAGCCTGAGGCGGGCGATTGCCGTTCTTGTTGACAAAGAATTCATCATTTCTCGCATTCTCCAGAAATATGGGACCCGCATGGACTCTATCGTCCCGCCGGGGAATCGATACTGGTTTTGTTCGGATGTCTCCCGCTACGGAGAAGGCATGGATCGAGACGATCGCATTAAAACGGCCTATCATATCCTTCAAAAAGCCGGATATACCTGGGAAGAACCGCCCGTTGATGGGGGCGGCAGAGTGGTTCCTGGCAAAGGAATACGGCTTCCAAACGGCCAATTGATGGAAAAATTTACGATTCTGACGCCTCCGGCTGATTACGATCCGCATCGTGCCATGAGCGGTATGATGATACAGGAATGGCTCAGGGCCTTGGGCATGCCGGCTCTTTCCCGGCCAATGGCCTTTGGGGCTCTGCTTACACAGATTAAAGGGCGACATGAATTTGATGCCTTTATTCTGGGATATGGAAGATTATCTATGGATCCCGATTATTTGAGGAATTTTTTTCACTCTGCCAACGACAAACAACGGGGCTGGAACATGAGCGGATACAAAAACCCGGAGTTCGACCGTATTGCCGAAAAATCTGCAAGTGAGATGAATCGGGAACAACGCAAAAAACTGATCTTTAAGATGCAGAAGATCATCATGACAGATGTTCCGTATATCCCTATTTATAACCCGGCACTCATTGAAGCCGTACGCAAGGATACTTTCAGGGGCTGGGTGGAAACCTTGGACGGAATTGGAAATCTCTGGTCCTTTTGCCAGATAAAACCTATCCTGAATTAGCCTGAGAAAAAATTATGATATATCACGAAAGCACGAAAAAAATAGTAAAAATCTTGGCCCAGAGGACCTGGCTTTGGTTATCCTCAGGGGGAATTTGCTTTGTAGAAAGTTCATTTTAGAAAATAGGAAATAGGAATTTGATAATAGATAACCGCAAATGGACGCAAATGGTGTTAGAAGATGAGAAGGTTAGAAAGTGAGAAGCTTGGAAATCAATAAAATGTGCCAACCTTCTGGTCTTCTCGCCATCTTACTTTCTTATTTTTCAAAATATTGTGTTTATTCGTTTTCATCCGTGGTTTTCCTTATCCTCTTTCCTCTTTCCTCTTTTCTCTTTACAGGTTAAAGGTTTTGGTCATTGAATAAATGAATTTGTCAGCATCAATGTAAAACGATATTTTTATCATGGAAATCCGAAAATTTGTCTTCAAAAGACTGATCGAGATAATCGTAATTTTCTTTGTGATCCTAACGGTACTTTTTTTGCTGTTCCGTTTAGCACCCGGCGACCCGGTAACCAGAATGGTCGACCCGACCATGACCCCGGAAGATGCGGCGCATTTAATCGCCCAACTGGGGCTCGACCAACCGATCTGGCTGCAGTATATCTACTATCTCAAAAACTTCTTTACCGGAAATTTCGGAATTTCTTTTCATTACGGCGTGGCGGTGTTTTCGATTATTTTGAACCGGCTTCCAAATACCATCCTTCTGTTTTCCACTTCTATCCTTCTTTCGGCGTTCGTCGGTATTTTTTTTGGAAAAATCGCATCCTGGCACAAAGGAAAAAAAACCGATACCTGGATGACCCTCGGAGCGCTATTCTGCCATACCCTTTTTCTCCCATGGCTGGCTTTGATTATGATCTGGATTTTTGGATTTAATATCGGATGGTTTCCCTTAAACGGTATGATTTCACCGGAGATATGGCTGGATTCGTCATCCGGATTCTGGTTGAAATTCTTGGATGTAGCGCATCACATGGTTTTGCCTCTGGCCACTTTATTTTTAATTCATTTCGGAAGTTACTTGCTCCTAATGCGCAGCAGTATGCTGGACACACTTAAAGAAGACTATATTTTAACCGCCAGGGCCAAGGGGCTTGAAGAAAAGGTGATTCGAAATCGACATGCAGCGCCCAATGCCGCGCTGCCCGTGGTGACCAGCGTGGGCATTAGCCTGGCATTTTCCCTCAGCGGCGGTGCCCTTACGGAAACGGTATTCAGCTGGCCGGGGATCGGGCGAGAGCTGGTCTTTGCCGTCAGCAACAGTGATTATCCTCTGGCTCTGGCCTCTTTTCTACTGATTGCGACGGTGGTTCTGATTTCCAATCTGGCGGTCGATGTTCTTTACGCCTACCTGGACCCAAGGATTAAGTATTGACAGGAGAGCAGATGACAGAGAACAGATCGATTCAAATATCAAATGATAACAAAAGAAGTCCCAAAAAGTTCCCGACGGTTGAGCGCTTTTTGGAAGGCTGGTCGGTCTATAAAGAGAACCTAATCGGGAAAATCGGCCTGACCCTTTTGATCATTTTTGCCGTTATGGCAATTGCCAGCTTTTTTACCCCCTTGATCGATCCCATGTACCATCCCATGACCGGCGTAGATCCTGATATCTCCCACTCCACGAGTCCGAGCTGGCGTCACTGGCTGGGAACGGATTTTATCGGGCGCGATATTCTGTGCCAGCTTTTGGCCGGTGCCCGCATCGCGTTTATGGTCGGGATCTCTGCAGCATTTATGAGCATTTTTCTGGGCACGATTATCGGTATGATCGCCGGTTATACGGGCAAAGTTGTAGATACCCTTCTCATGCGCCTGGCAGATATGATTATGGTGATGCCGACCCTGCTGGTTGTGCTAATTTTGTCTTCTTTGTTCGGACAGTTAAATATTTGGACGATTGTCCTGCTTATTGCCCTGTTTCGTTGGCCGGGAGTGTCGCGCGTTATCCGGGCTCAAACACTCTCTTTAAAGGAAAGGCCGTTCATCGAGGCTGCCAAAGTCACCGGGGCTTCACATTTTCGTATCATTTTTCGTCACATTATGCCCAATGTGCTGCCCCTGTCACTTTTGTACATGACGTTTCGTGTCACTTCAGCCATAATCATAGAGGCAGCACTGGCATTTTTGGGATTCGGAGATCCGAGCACCGTCAGCTGGGGCATGATGCTGCAATGGGTATGGAAAACCGGGCACATGTTTCAGGCTCCCTACTGGCTTTTGCCTCCGGGCATCTGTATTTCACTTTTGACGCTTTCATTTTATATGCTGGGCCGCGCTATGGAGGAAGTGCTGGATCCCCGGCTTAGAAAGGAGATAGCACAAGAATAGAATGGCGCTATTGACAGTTAAAAACTTGAGTGTCGGGTACCATACTCGAAAAGGTTTCCTAAAATCAGTACAGGGAGTTTCCTTTTCTCTGGATCAGGGTAAATCCCTGGGCCTTGTCGGAGAATCGGGCTGCGGCAAAACAACCATCGGTATGGCGTTAATGGGATTGCTGCCCGACAATGCCTCTGTCACAGACGGGATGATTCTGTTTGAAGATCAAGATCTGCTTAAGATGTCGAAAAAGGAGATACGACAGGTTCGTTGGAAAAAGGTCGCGATGATTTTTCAAGCGGCCATGAATGCCTTGAATCCGGTTCATCGAGTCAGCGAGCAGATTTCAGAGGCTATTTTGGCGCATGATGCCGATATATCTGAAAAAGCAGCCATGAAACAGGTTGAAAGCCTCTTTGACCTGGTGGGAATACCACAGGACCGTATGAGAGACTACCCGCATCATTACAGCGGCGGCATGAAACAGCGTGCCATTATTGCCATGGCACTGGCTTGCCATCCATCGCTGATCATTGCAGATGAGCCCACAACCGCCCTGGACGTTATTGTGCAGGATCAAATTTTAAGCGCAATCAAAGATTTTCAGAATAAACTGAAAATCAGTGTGATATTTATATCCCACGATATCGCCGTTGTGGCAGATGTTTGTGATAACATTGGCATTATGTTCGCCGGCCAGCTGGTGGAATATGGTCGCATTGAAGAAGTTTTTGATGCGCCGATGCATCCTTATACCAAATCGCTGCTGGCTTCGTATCTGACATTGGACAAAGATGTCGTTCAGTTAAACTCTTATATAGGCGAAACTTTCGATCTCATTAATTCGACGACAGGATGCCGTTTTTGTGAACGGTGCTCCGTTGCGGAAGCCACTTGCAGTCTTGTGGCACCTGAATGGGTAGAAATTTCGCCGACTCACAAGGCCCTTTGCTATCAATGCAAGTAAAGATCCTGACCCAGAGGATCAAGCTTTGGTTATCCCCAAAGGGATTTGCTTTGTTGGAAGTTCATTGAATTATTGAAATTACAAATATCAAATCACAAATCACAAATAATTTCCAATGACCGAAATTCGAAAATCCAAACAATATCTCCCCTGGAAGGTTTTGGTCATTGAATACTCGCCCTGTTAAATTCCGCCTAAAGGCGGACCCCCGCAAGGCGGGGGATTTAACAGGGTAAAAATTTGTGATTTATTTGTAATTTGGTGCTTGGAATTTGTGATTTTAGACACAAAACTCCAAGGCAGAGCCATCTATCTTTAAGCTATCCCAAAGGACCAGGTTTTCAATGTAAAAAATAAAAAAAGGTTCTGTAATGAAAGACCCAAACAAGGTTATCATACAGCTGGAACACATCTCTAAAACGTTCCGAACGAGCGCCTCTTTGTTTAAAGGAGACCAAAAAGAGGTTATTGCACTGAATGACGTATCTTTTAAGATATTTAAAGGCGAAATTTTCGGTTTGGTGGGAGAAAGCGGCAGCGGCAAAACCACAACCGGCCGTCTCATTGTTAAACTGGAAGAACCGGACGATGGAAAATTGTTGTTAGGCGGGGATGACATCACCAAAATCAAAGGAAAGGCCTTGAAAAATTTTCGCAGGAAGGTACAGATGATTTTCCAGGATCCCTACCAGTCTCTAAATCCTTATCTTTCAGTGTATGATAGCGTTTCTGAGCCTCTGGTCGTCCACAACGTGGGCAATTCGGAAACCCGCAAGGATATGGTCCGGCAAAGTCTGAATTCTGTGGGCCTTGCCCCTCCGGACGACTTCTTTTACCGATACCCTCATCAGATGAGCGGTGGACAGCGCCAGCGGATAGCCATTGCCCGGGCCATGGTCCTGAAACCGGAATTCGTAGTAGCCGATGAGCCCACATCGATGCTTGATGCGTCAATAGCGATTCATATTTTTAACATTCTGTCTGAAATACAGAAAAAACTGAACGTGACCTTCCTTTTTATCACCCACAGCCTCGCGGCAGCCCGGTACCTATGTGACCGGATTGCCGTGATGTACAAAGGCGAACTGGTGGAAATTGGGTCGGCGGAAAATATTATTCAGAATCCCAGCCACCCGTATACCCGGGCACTGATCGATGCACATCCACGATTCCGATACTAGCGATGAAGACAAACATTATCCTTGAATGGTGTAATTGACATGGTGAAAATTCCAAATAACAAACCTCAAATCATTTACCCTGTTAAATAATGCTTCGCATTAAATCTACGATTTATTTAACAGGGCGGGCAAATACCAATGACCAAATCTCCAAATAACAAACCAGTATATGATCTTGAAGAAAGAACATTCCAGTTCGCTAAAGCTGTTAGGCTTTTCGTTAAAACATTGCCGAAGACAATTGCAAATATCGAGGATGGCAAACAAGTA
>CALLDL010000012.1 GCA_937998305.1 uncultured Desulfobacterales bacterium
TAATAGTATTGTTAATACCGCACCGTGGGAAGATGCATGCCATAAAATCTATCCTTCGATCGTTTAAACTTTGGGCACCAGTTTCTCATATGCTGGGAGGAAGATGAGCACCATTGTCCGCATCCAAAATCTTTACGATCATTAACAATTGTTTTTTTGCATCTTGGGCAATTTCTTGTTATCTCATCTTTAAAAAATTCGACTATATGTCCGCATGTTTTGCATTTAACATCGAATATTGCATCAAAACCCCATTCCTGCCAGTTATTACCGGTACATTTTCTCATGCTGATACGCTCTCTTTTCAGAAACTAGATTTCATCGCCCTATCATTAATCCACCACTTCCAGATTGGCATAGTTGATTATGCCAGAGTCCACGGTTTATTAAAGTAAATTTCGCGAACCTCAGACGCTTTTGCTTCGGCCCATTTCTCCAAACCCATCTTATTGATCAAACACAGATTGAAAACCTTAATATTATGTGGCAGGGTGCCAGCTTTGTCAGCATACGGGTGGAGGTTATCGCAAGGAAACTCTTCGCAATCCCCGCAAAATTTCACGCCTTTATCCTGGGAGCATTCATAGGCCGCACAACGATGCGAATCACCAAATAGATGCTTTTGAAGCGGAATTTGCCCATTATGGTTACGACATCCACGGCAGTGCATTATTTCTATATGAATGTTGAGCTCCTTAGACCACTGCTCAACCTGTCTCATCGCCTCCGGGTCCTTATGGGCTAAAAAAAAGTGACAATTGAAGCAGGCCAGGCCGCAAGGGGCGGTCATTTTAAGATAGTTCATGTTTTCCTCCTTTCAGCCACAACATTAATTATATAAGCCCCTTTCCTGGGCCATATTCATGTATTTTTCAATTGTATTGGCAGGAATGGCATATTTTTCAGATTCTTCTTTTTCCACAAGAGATGTTGCGTTAAATTCGCACTTTGTAACACAAAGGCCGCATCCGATACATCTTTCCAGCCGGACAACGGCTGATTTGTTTTCCACGTATATAGAGCCCATCTGGCATATGTCTTCACAATTTCCGCAGCCGGTACAGTTGTCTTCGCTGACAAAGGCATAATGATTCGTATTGGCAACCTTGGCAGGTTCATTCATTCTATTGAGGTTTTTCAGTACCAGGCAGCAGCAGCCGCAGCACATGCAGATAACAGGGGGTTTTTGAGAATTTGAAGGCTGAAGCACAAGACCGGCCTCAATGCCTTTGTTCAGAATCTCCAGGGCTTCTTCCTGTGAAACAGGGCGTCCAGTACCGTTTTGTTCGTAAAAGTATGCCCCGGCCCCCAACATCAGGCATGTTTCCAGGGGTCTGTTACATCCGTGTCCGATCATATTCTGTTCTTTTCTGCATATACAAGGCGCAACCACAATTTTTGACTGTTTTTTTATAATACTTTCCGCCTCTTCATAGGGCATAATGTTCATTTCAGCGGAAATGCTTTTTGATACAGGGACTACCCTCAGTTGCTGGGTTTTTTGTTTGGCCCAGGTTTTTTCCCATATTTGCGGAATATATTCATTAACATCGTGAATCAGTTTTTCATCAAGGTCGTTAACGTGATATTCCCATATGCCGACAATAAAGTTGGCGGCCATGTAGGTATTCTGTTCTGTGCCTAGACGGAGAATGAGTCCCTTTTTGGACATGCTGTAAAAAAGCTTTTCAATATCGGTTTCGTTTTTGCCAAGTTTCTTTGCGATGGCCTCCGCAGGTTCGGGAAACAGGGTCAGGGCCATTGCTGCTTCTGCTTCTTCAGGCGTAAACAAACGTTTTAATATTCTAAATTCAACCCCTGATTCTGTGGCAGGATAACTTGCAGGAAGGTTGTCAAGGTGCTTTGCCAGTCTTTTATATACTTCAGTCATATTTTTCTCCTTTTTTATTAACCTCAAGCCGCATAACACACGGTTGAGGAGCGACAAAAGCAAACGGGTAGGAGCCTAAGGCGATTGAACACCTGCTGATGTTTGAAAACTAAAGCCGTCCGCTTTTGATGTCCGTCTCTAACCGCTGGTTCCGGAATCTTATTTTCTAATTATGGCCAGAAAAAAAAGCTGCGCTTCCAACAGTCTGTACAGAATACTCCTTAAAATTATTCTTCAATATGACTTCAAGGTCTGAAATGTTGTCATTCAAGTTACTAAATATAGATTTTTTATTGTATATTGAGTTTGCAATTCTATACAGTATTCCAACATCAACGCCTTGGCCTAATACGGTTATTCCAAAAAGCACACCGCCTTCTCGAAGAAAAGGCTTGAGGTTTTTGATTGCCATTTCTTTATCTAACATAATCCCCGGCAGACAATGCAAAAAGTTAATGGCACTTATTGAGTCAAACAGGGGTAAATCCGCTTGAATGGGTTCCAGCACATTGCATTGATGGGGTACCGGTTCGTATCTCTTGATTCTTTTGGAAGTTTTTCGCAATGTATTAGAGTTGAGATCCATGAGATGAATAGTTGGATTTTCAACTGGAAAATTGCATTTATCAAGGAAATATCCGGTACCGACTCCCACATCAAGATGTATGCCGGAAACATTTTCATTGAAAAACTCCATTACTTTATGCAACGGACATTTAAAGATGTATTGTAATTCAAACATCAATACTTCTAAATCATAGATAGATAATAAGAAGTTTGAATATACAGCCACACCAGCAGCAGCACCTTCCGAAACAGTTTTGGTTGATTCATTGATTTGCACACTCATAAAACCTCACACTAAAATAAGCTTTATATTAAGTTTTTATGCCGAACGGCGCTGCTCTAGAGCGAGGGAGTCGGTTGAAGAAGAACCGAAATTCTTAAGCAGCAGCTTCAAGCTCTGCCATACATGTTGCTACATCCCATGTCTTTCCGACAACTTCTCGAGCATACGTGCGATGCCAACACAGATGGTAAGAATGGATCCGTTTGGCAGGTTATGGTCGGCAGACTTGTCAAAAAACAGAAATTTTCGAATCAAGCCGCGGACACATTCGAATATCTTTTCGTGACTGATAAACCGCAGCCGCAAGGCGAAACCCCCGCTTCAGGGCGGGGGAGCTTCATTTATCCGCAACAACCGACCTTGGCACCCGATGCAGCACATGCGGACTCACTTCCGGCTGAGGCATTGTTTAGATTTTCCATGACCCAGTCAGATACCGATTGGGCTACTTCTTTTCTCTCCTCTTCAGGCACATCATCGTAATCGAAAATATCAGTGTATCTTTTGTAGTGCGACAAGGCATCAAATTGAATCAGTTTATCCTTGTCAATGATGTTTTCAATGATACGCCCATGGCATCTGAGAAAACACCCATCGATCAATACGACCTTTTCAGCACTCTGCATCCATTTGGCAATAGCTGATTCCGGAACCGTAATCAATTCACCATGACAACCTCGACCGTAGCCCGGTTCTTTGGATACATTATTGGCTGCGAGCCGGGCAATTTCTCCTCGAATACAGGCCCCTTCACAGGATATAACCGGAATCTTCGATTCGATGATA
Organism: uncultured Desulfobacterales bacterium; assembly: GCA_937998305.1. Classification (GTDB taxonomy): domain Bacteria; phylum Desulfobacterota; class Desulfobacteria; order Desulfobacterales; family UBA11574; genus UBA11574. The sequence continues at coordinate 3,528 of CALLDL010000012.1, forward strand.
TTTTTTTTGCCGGTAATTTCCCCTATGGGGCAGCTCCTATTGGTGGTGTTAAAGGCTACTGTTTTTTTCTGAACTACGCTACTCATACGACACCTCCTCTATCTAATCTTATGGTTAATAAAAAATGCCTGGACTTCTTCCCAATTGTCTATTGCGTTAGAGACTTTTACACTTAAGACGCAGGAGAAGAACAAAGGGTTACAAATTATTTGGGATAAATCTCAATCCATATACTATGATTGACTATGCAAAACTTTTTTAAAGCTGAAGCAAGACGTAAACCCCTTAAATATTTTATGCCATATTCCGCCTGTTTCAAAGATTAGAATAATAGCATCCGAGCAGGCCAGGATACACACTTTGCCCCTGGTTGAAATCTTAAGCGTATCGCCTCGGCTGAGCGTTCTTTCCATCGCTTTTGGCCAGGTAATCCATACGGATCCCGAAAAACAGTCAATTTGTATATTACTGCCCGGTAAGGAAATAAGCTGGTTTTTTGAAAGCCTTAACAGCCCTTTTTCCTGATCTTTACGGATATCTACTGGTTTCATTGTAATTCTCCCTGTTCGACATTTGGTGACGGTGATTCGAATCCGAGGGGTGCTTTTATCCAAGGATATGATCCCTTCTTTCAATCATTGACTAGTCTAAAGCGCTGCAAGTCAACATGCAAACAAGGTGTATATGCACGTTTTTGAGCAAAAAAAATTATTTTTTTCTAACTATAGACACCGTTCGGGATAAATCTTTAACAAGCCTTGCCATCTGATTCTCGCCAACCTTGTCAAGTAAGAAATTTTGGGCTTTTTCCCAGAGTGGGATAGATTGTTCAAGTATTTCATTTCCTTGATCTGTAAGAACGATTTTCTTCATCCTTCTGTCTTCGGACTGCTCGAAATTGATAAGATTTTTTCCCTGAAGATTCTTCAGGTTTCTCGTACATGTTGTTCGATCCATAAGTAGTTTTTGAGCAAGCTTGGTTATGGTAATTGGCCCAAGTATCTTAACAGACATAAGCATTATGAACTGCGTAATCTTAAGACCGGATGGCTGCAGAAAGTTGTCATAAACCTTCGTGATTAATCGGGAGGCCCTACGCAGGCTGCCGCATGCGCAAGTTCGCCCGATCTCCAAGTACCTACTCATGTCTTGGTTTTTAACCGTTATTGGTTCCATGTTAGTCCATTATAATTGTCTTTATTTCGATCCTGATTGTTTTAAAGAATGGGTGAGCAGTACCAGCCATGAACTATATCAAGTTCACGAATTAACAGTAGACGGCTTTATTGCGTGCATATACACCTTTTAATCGTGTTGTCAACAGTTTTTTTCATTTTTTTTCAAAACCACATTTTTTTTGTTTCTATACAAGCATTCAAACTTGAGAGGTTTGGAAAGCTGGGCGGATTGGCATTTTTGGTATTCTGTGGGTAGTTCCCAACAGGCCGAGCACGTTCTATTAAGAGCTAAATGAGCAGACTCGGAGGTTTTTATAAAGAGCTGCTCATGTACAGCTTGCAAGTATCTATTTTCACTTGAAGTAGTGATAATGACTTATCTCAATAATGATCCCTCCCTTAATTCCTGACATACCTTGCCGCTGGACTATAGCCGGTATTGTGATATCTATAAAGATTTTAGGTTTGAAAGTTCGGGGAGACGAAATCACAGACACGAGCACTATCGATTAGATATACTTTACTGAAAATTTAAGACTATATGAATTAATCAAAACACTAATCCTCAGGTGTTCATATCTTGTTCCAAATTCAAAATTGTTGCAGATATCATATATTACCAGTTGAAAAGTGAAGCTCTCCGCCCTGAAGGACGGGGTTGCATGAAACGGTCCGATTAATGAACTCTTGATGTTGAGTATAGTCAATTCATCTTCTTTAAATAGTGTCTGATCAGTTGCCTGGAAATAGGGTGTTCAGATAAAATTTGGTGATGGGATCAACATTCTCAAAAGTGTTCGACTTGTCTTGATTCTTCATGGCCATTTCTTTTCGAATATCTGTGGCCAGAATTTTTCCCAGCTCCACACCGAATTGATCAAAGGGATTAATGTCCCAGATAAAGGCTTCAAAAACCGTTTTGGCTTCATAAAGGGCAAGAAGACGGCCGATGTTTTCAGGGGAGAGATCTTTTAATAGAATGGTTGATGACGGTCGGTTTCCTGAAAAAGATTTTGCAGGATTTGCGTCTTCCTTTCCTTGGGCAAGGGCGGTGGGCTGCGCGATGAGATTTGACCAGAGTTCTTGATGGTTGGTCACCCCTTTTGATTGATTCTGATACTGTTTATAATGGGGATGAATGACACCGATAAAATCAATGGGAAAAGGCCTTCCCTGATGCGCCAGCTGAAAGAATGAATGCTGCGCATTGGTGCCCGGTTCTCCAAAAATGATACCCCCTGTTGGTTCATCCAGTCGGTTGCCGTCTTTGGTGACGGATTTGCCGTTACTCTCCATACTGAGTTGTTGGATATGTGCTGCCAGTTTGGAAAGCGGTGATGCATAGGGAATAATGGCTTGTGCTGGATAACCTAAAAAATTGTTGTTCCAGACGGAAATCAGAGCGGCAACAAGGGGAATATTTTCATTTTCCCGCGCATTCTGAGCATGTAAATCCATTTCTTCAGCGCCTTTTAAGAACCGTTCAAACCGCTTATATCCAAGATAAAGGCTCAGCGGTACCCCGCCTACGGCAGAGGTAACACTGTATCTACCCCCGATGAAATCAAACATATGAAATGAGGAAAGGACTGGGTTGTCGGGATCATCTCCCGGTGATCCCTTACTGGTCACCGTAACAAAATGTTTGGCAGGATCGAGGCCTTTTTCCAAAATGAAAGAGCGGACCTGATTGGCATTGGCCATGGTTTCCGCCGTGGTATAGCTTTTTGAAATGACGATCCAAAGGGTTCTTTCAACATCTATGATAGAGGCAATCTTTCCGAAGTTATGGATATCGACGTTTGAAAGAAACATTATTTCAATTTTTTTGTCCGCCAGAAAATCAAGTGCATTGGCAACGAATTCGGTGCCAAGGTATGAGCCTCCGATGCCGATGACAACAACATGCCTGAAGGGCATACCGGTTGATCCGGTTATTTTCTCCTTATGAACGTGCAATGCAAATTTTTTAATGTCATTTCTGACTTTGATTATTTCCGGCATCACATCGCGTCCGTTCACAAAGACAGGATCATCGGAAAAATTTCTTGCCGCCGTGTGTAGTGCCGGACGATTTTCCGTGACATTGACTTTTTCACCACCGACCATTTCTAAAAACCGTTGCTTTAGATTTTTAAATTCAGCCAGTTCAAATAAAAGATCCATGGTCTTCTCATCGACCCTCTGGCGCGAAAAATCATAAAAAATATCTACTGCTTTTAAAGAGAACTTTTCGATACGGTCATTATCTTTCAGCAGATGTTTTAAATGTTTTTCAGGGCTATCCATGATATCGGCACGTTGAATCAACCGATTCCAGACCGGACTTTCACTTTGTTTAACTGTATTCATGCGGCCCTCCATCAGATGAACAGACTAACTTCGCCTCGAGCAGGATACAACCTCGGATAAAACAGTGTGTATCTTGTCCAAGATACGGCAATCGTCTTCACATCCGGGAAAATCACTCCTTTTTACACACTCTTTACAAGGACTTTTAGTCAGATAACCGATTTCGAAATCGAATCTGTATTTAACATTTTTAGAAGGTAAATATTTAATAAATTTTGGGACCATAGCTTTCAAATATCATACTATCTATATCACCTCAAGAAAAACCCATCCATTGAGATTGACGGGTTTTTATAAAAAAACGATGAAATTTATATATCTTATAAAAGGTCTTGATGGCCAGCTTCGATGTATCGAACAAAACCCTTATTGATTCATATTGTTCGTCGTACGGGTTATTTGTGCTGGTGATCTTTTTTGCCCTCAAGAATCGCATGTACACGATTCCTTTCAGCCTTTGTTTTGCGAAGCTGATCTTTGATTTTTGCTTGTTTTTCAAAGGGAACGCTCTTTAATTTTTTCTCCAGCCTTTCCACTTCTTGGATCAGCCGGTAAAGTTCTTGTGCAATCATTCGAATCGGCATGGTATGTATGAACTATCCAACGTCTCGTAAATTTTATAAAACAATGAAAATATATGACATTTCTTGAGGCCTGCCCACTTGTTCCTTGCAATGGCAGGCGGGACGAATCCCCTAATTTGTATTTTTGTAATAGTTTAGTCCTTTGAAACAAATCGATTTCAAAGGAGCTTCACGTATGATTAAATTTTTGTCTGGAAGCTGTTTGAGTGGATTAGGGATCGTTTTGAAAGAACCATAGGCGATTTAACTTTATGGATGAAACCCCCTGTTAAAGCAGAGATCTTTGTTAATAGACCAGGCAGGTTCTTTCATTACGAGCCCTTATTCACGAGTTCTTTCAGCAAAATTTTAATTATACATGAAGCGGTAATGTCTTCAAGAGGCTAAAGTGTTACGTATTTTTTTATAGGCTTTGCATAAATTTATATTTTTGTGATATTTATTATATGATATATGAACAATTTTTAATATAGTTATAATAGAAATTTGCGGGGAAACATGCGCATCGGTATAGGATATGACGTTCATCGGTTGGTTGAAGGGCGAAAGCTTGTATTGGGTGGAGTAACCATTCCTTTTGAAAAAGGTCTGCTTGGGCATTCTGATGCGGATGTCCTTATTCATGCCGTGTGCGACGCACTGCTGGGGGCAGCCGGTTTGGGTGATATTGGTTTGCATTTTCCGGATACCGATCCAAAGTTAAAAGATATCTCAAGCATGATAATTCTCTCAAAAACGTATAAAATTTTGAAAGAAAAGGGTTTTACAATCATCAATTTAGATTCAACCATTATGGCCGAAGCACCGAAAATTTCACCATTTAAAGAAAAAATGATAGAAAACATTGCTCAGACAATTGAAATTCACTCGAATTGTGTTAATGTTAAGGCTACGACCTTTGAAGGTATTGGACTGATTGGCAAGGGACAAGGAATTGGCGCCATGTGTGTTGCGTTGATCGATTGACCCCTTTTTATCGAAGATTGAAAGAAACTGGATAACTAACTATGGCACTTCGCGTTTTTAATACACTGAACAGAAAAAAAGAGGTTTTTAAGCCTATAGACCCCGGAAAAGTCCGAATGTATGTTTGCGGCCCCACAGTATATGATTCCTGCCATATTGGGCATGCAAGGTCTGTGGTCGTTTTTGATGTTATCGCCCGATATCTGAAAGCAATAGGCTATAAGGTGATATATGTCAGAAATTTCACAGATGTAGATGATAAAATCATCGTCAAGGCAAATCAACTCGGTATTGACTCAAAAGCAGTCGCGGAAAGATTCATCAAAGAATTTTATGAAGATATGGATGCCCTGAACGTTGAGAGAGCGACCATAGAACCCAAAGCTACCGAGCACATCACACAGATCATTCAATTCATTGAACAGTTAATAGAAGGGGAATTTGCATACCGGGTAGAGGGTGATGTGTATTTTTCTGTTGAAAAGTTCGAGGAATACGGGAAGCTTTCCGGCCGCAAACTGGACGAAATGGAAGCCGGCGCCAGAATCGATATCAACGAAAGAAAAAACAACCCATTTGATTTTGTCTTATGGAAATCTGCCAAACCCGGAGAGCCGTTTTGGGAAAGTCCATGGGGTATGGGAAGGCCTGGGTGGCACATAGAATGTTCGGTCATGAGCAGCGAATATTTGGGAGTAACCTTTGACATTCATGGCGGCGGCAAGGATCTGTGCTTTCCTCATCATGAGAATGAAATCGCTCAATCGGAAAGTATCTCCGGAGAACCGTTTGTCAAATACTGGATACACAACGGCTTTGTAAATATAAATCAGGAAAAAATGTCGAAGTCGCTTGGCAATTTTTTGATGATAAAAGATGTGCTGAAAACCTATCACCCGGAATCTGTGCGTCTATTTCTTCTTTCCAATCATTACCGCAGCCCCATTGACTTTACGGAAAAAGCCATGGACGAAGCCCGCAAGGGGCTTGATAAGATGTATGCATTATTTGCACGAGTCGAGGAGAAAATAGGATCTGTGTCAGAGCAAAACATTAAGCATGGTGATTGCTGGCAGCAATTTTGTGAGGCAATGGACGACGATTTCAATTCAGCCCGGGGCATCGGCATTATTTTTGATACGGTTCGAAAGGTCAATCGTATGCTGGATCAATATGAAAACAGCGATTCTGACCAAATAAAGCAAACCATACAATCCGGGCTGGCTGACATTCGGAGAACCGGCAATATTCTCGGGATACTACTTGAGAAACCCGCTGTATATTTTGATAAACAACAAACACAGGTCCTCGAACAAAAATCCGTTGATCCCACCATGATTGCAAAGATGGTTGAAGAAAGAAATGCAGCCAGAAAGGCTAAGAATTGGAAAAAAGCCGATCAGGTCAGAAATCAGCTTGCTGACATGGATGTTATTTTGGAAGACCGGGCTGAGGGGACTGTGTGGAAAATCAACAATTGACGGCTTCGTAAAAAGTCCAACTTCTGCGTTGCGCTGCCTTCCTCGTCACTGCGGCGTACGATAAGTACGCCTCATTCCTCGGAACTTGCCCGCCTTGAATTTGAAGCTTTTTACTTTGCCGTCGAATTTTGACTTTTTATGAGTTCGTCAATAAATAGATTTCTCAAATTCGCCAAAGACATCTTTTGCTTTAAAAAAATGCTGCTTCAAAGGCTTTTTGCCATATTTGGGAGCGAAACTTTAACTAAATTTTTATTAAGAAGTTTATCTTATCAAATATTATGCCTTCCTTTAAGTTAGTCTCAGATTTTACCCCTAAGGGCGATCAAACAGATGCAATTCGTGCCTTAAGCAAAAGAATCCAATCCGGCAAGAAGCACAGCGTTCTTTTGGGTGTCACTGGCTCAGGAAAAACATTTACAATGGCACATGTCATTGCAAACGTCGGAAAACCGGCCCTGGTTATCGCCCCGAATAAAACTCTTGCCGCACAGCTTTATAATGAATTCAGAATCCTCTTTCCTGAAAATGCTGTGGAATATTTTGTGAGCTACTATGACTACTACCAACCCGAAGCATATATCCCTTCAAGCGACACGTATATTCAAAAAGACTCTTCTATCAACGAGATGATCGACAAGCTTCGCCATTCGGCCACACGGTCGGTATTGTCCCGTCGGGATGTGATTGTGGTGGCGAGCGTATCCTGCATATTCGGTCTCGGCGCTCCTGAAGAGTATCTGGCCATGCGTGTTGACTTGGAAAAAAATATGGTGCTCGAACGAGATAGATTCCTTGCGGAACTGGTGGCCATTCATTACGAAAGGAACGATGTCGATTTCTTTCGAGGGGTTTTTCGCGTCAGGGGAGACCGGGTCGAAATTTTTCCGTCATATGAAGAAGACAATGCGCTTCGTATTGAATTTTTCGGAGACGAGTTAGAATCGATTTCCGAGATTGACCCCCTCAGAGGTATTGTCAAAAAACACTTGAACCGTATTGCCATATATCCGGCCAGCCATTACGTGACCCAAAAAAAAATCCTCAAAAGAGCCGTTGAAACCATCACAACTGAATTGACACGGAGAATCGACTATTTCAGGGATGAAAATAAACTGATTGAGGCACAAAGAATTGAAGAAAGGACAAACTTTGATTTGGAAATGATGCGGGAACTGGGATACTGTAATGGAATCGAAAATTATTCCCGCCATCTAACACAAAGAGTGCGCGGAGAACCACCACCAATACTTTTAGATTATTTCTCAAACGATTTTTTGATATTTATTGATGAAAGCCATATTGCGATTCCCCAACTTAAAGCCATGTACAAAGGTGATAGATCGCGTAAAAGGACCCTCGTTGAATATGGATTCAGACTGCCGTCGGCTCTGGATAACCGCCCATTGACATTTGAAGAATTTGAATCAAAAATATCGCAGGTGGTTTACGTTTCAGCCACGCCTTCCGACTATGAAATTACAGAGGCAAAAAATGAACTCGTAGAGCAGATTGTGAGACCCACCGGGTTGATCGACCCGATGATCGAGGTGAGAAAAGCTAAATACCAGGTTGACGATCTATTGGAGGAAATTCAACACCGGTTGGAAAGAAATGAACGGGTGCTGGTCATCACACTGACAAAGCGTATGGCTGAAGATCTTACAGAATATTATTCGGATATGGGGATAAAGGTTCAATATCTTCACTCTGATATCAGCACTCTGGAACGAATGGACATCATCCACAATTTAAGAAAAAAAGAATTCGATGTGCTTATCGGAATCAATCTTCTTCGTGAAGGGCTCGACATTCCTGAGGTCTCGCTTGTGGCCATACTCGATGCCGATAAAGAGGGTTTTTTGCGCTCAACCCGATCACTGATACAGACCTGCGGTCGCGCTTCCAGAAATGTAAGAGGACATGTAATTATGTATGCCGATTCCGTGACCCGATCCATGCAACGGGCCATTGATGAAACAATTCGGCGCCGAACTATTCAGAAACTTTACAATAAACAGCATTCGATTACGCCGACAAGCATAGAAAAAGAAATTACACCTGTCTTTGAAAAGGTGGCTGAGTTCAATGATGCTCCGAAAGACAGAGTGGCAGAAACACTTGCTCAATATGAATCTGAAGAAAATCTTGATATCATCATCAGAAATCTTGAAAGAGAGATGAAACAGGCAGCAAAAGAGTTAGAGTTTGAAAAGGCCGCTGAAATTCGGGATCAAATCCAAGCCATAAAAGAAATGATCGTCTTTGAACTTTGAACTCATGTTTCGCACTCGTATTTTTATGCAATTTCAATTATTTCACAAATTGTAATGGCTTAGTCTTTTGAAACAAATCAATTTCAAAGGCGCTTCAGGTAATGTTTTTAAAAGGCTAGAGTGTTACCACAAATCGTAAAAAATTGGGTCCAATAACGAAAGAAATGGCATCGAAAAAAACAAAATTTGAATTAACATCTACCAGCAAGGATCCAGCATTTAGTGTCAAAGATAAATTGGTCAAGGTCTCTTCCCAACCAGGTGTCTATCTCATGAAAGACGCCCATGACAAAGTCATATATGTGGGTAAAGCCAGAAGCCTGAAAAAACGGTTGGCTTCATACTTTGCACGCATTGGAAACAGCACATCGCGAATGGATATGAAAACAGAAATTCTTATTCGAAAGATATCGGACTTTGATACAATCATTACCCATACTGAAAAAGAAGCCCTGATTCTTGAATCAAATCTTATCAAACGTTACAGACCTCGCTATAATGTTATTTTAAAAGATGACAAAAGATACCCCTCTTTACGATTGGACATCAACAATCCATATCCTAATCTTACCGTGGTCAGAAAAATCGCTAAAAACGATGCCCTCTATTTCGGCCCATTTTCTTCTTCTGCAGCCGTTCATAAAACACTCAAAATCATCCATAAAACATTCAGACTTAGAAAATGTAAACAAAAGGATTTCAGTAGTCGTACAAGGCCCTGTCTCAATTACCAAATCGCTTCATGTTTAGGTCCGTGTTGTCTTGATGTGGACAATAAAATCTATGATGACATCGTAAAAGAGGTTATTTTATTTTTAAGAGGAAGAACCCCCGATCTGATTAAAAAAATAAAACAAGAGATGATCTCTGTTGCGAATTTGCATGATTATGAAAAAGCGGCGGTTTTAAGAGACAAAATGTTTGCGCTTGAGCAGACGCTTGAAAAACAAGTGGCGGTTACGAATGATTTTAAAGACCGAGACGTGCTCGGAATTGCACGATCTGATAAAAATTCTATGTTTACGCTACTTTTTATCCGCAGTGGGTTTCTTATTGGGACAAGGAATTTCAAATTTTCGGAAACAATGTCAACAGAGTCCGAAATGATTGGCGCATTTATTCGACAATATTATGATACAACACGTTTTGTTCCCAAAGAGATTCTGATCCCAACACCCCTTGAAGATGCATTTTTAACAGAAGAAATGCTCAGTAAAATCAAAAAGCAAAAAGTGAGAATCATGTCACCCAAACGAGGAGAAAAGGTCCGCCTTATTAAGATGGCATGTCAAAATGCAAAAAACAGCCTCCGAGAGCTCATTGCCGAGGTTTCAAAAGATATCCAACTTCTTGTTCGTCTCCAGCAACGGTTGAAGATGGACAGAATACCGTTTCGGATTGAATGCTTTGATAATTCAAGCATTTCAGGAAAAGATGCTGTTTCCTGTATGGTTGTTTTTGAAAAAGGGAAGCCGAATAAATCTTTATATCGAAAATACAGACTCAAGACAGCTATAGCACAGGACGACTATGCCTGTATGGCTGAAGTCCTTAACAGGAGATATGGTAAAGGTAAAACATCAGAACCCCATCCCGACATCCTCATGGTCGACGGTGGCAAAGGACAGCTAAGCATAGCGGTTGCAGTCCTAACGTCTTTGAAACTAGAGAAAAAAATTCAACTTATCAGTATTGCAAAAAAAAATGATAAAAAGGGGGAAATACAGGACAAAATCTATAAATCCGGACAGGCCAATCCTGTAAATTTGGGCAGGGAAGGGGACCTGATTCTATTTTTAGAAAGGATAAGAGATGAATCCCATCGTTTTGCCATTTCTTTTCACCGTAAGCGGCGGAGCAAAACATTGATGCATTCTTCCCTTGATTCAATCCAGGGCGTGGGCGAAAAGAGAAAATTAATTCTTTTAAAGCATTTTAAGAGCATAAAAAAAATCCGGGCAGCAACATTAGAGGAATTGAACGCTCTACCCGGAATCAGTTATAACATAGCGGAAAAGATAAAAAACAGCCTGAATGCGAGAGATTAACTTTTTTCGCAAAGAAGCGAACGTGGCTGTTAAATTATCCCAGTTTTTTTAACAAATCCTTGAGTTCCTTAACTGCATCAGCAGATTTATCAAGGGCAGCTTTTTCCTCGTCTAGGAGCGTAATCTCTATAATTTCCTCAACACCGTTAGCGCCCAATTTTACAGGGACTCCGATAAAAAGGTCGTTATACCCGTATTCACCTTCAAGGTAGGCTGCGCAGGGTAGAATTTTCTTTTTGTCTTTAAGAATCGATTCAGCCATTTCCACTGCAGCTGATGCGGGTGCGTAAAAGGCGCTTCCTGTTTTAAGAAGTCCCACAATCTCTGCGCCGCCATTGGCTGTTCTTTCCACAAGAGCATTAATACGGTTTTGTGAAAGCAATTCTGTAATCGGAATGCCGGCGACCGTAGAATAGCGAGGTAACGGCACCATAGTATCGCCATGCCCGCCCAGGACAAATGCTGTTGTATTTTCCACGGAAACATTAAGTTCCAGTGCAATAAAGGTCCTGAATCGCGCTGAATCAAGCACGCCAGCCATGCCAATAACTCGGTTTTTAGGAAAACCGCTGGTTTCATAAGCAACATGGCACATGGCATCAAGGGGATTACTTACAATAATCAAAACAGCATCCGGGGAAAGTTTTGCCACCTCTTGAGTAACATTTTTCATGATTTTTGCATTGGTACTTAAAAGATCGTCCCGGCTCATGCCCGGTTTTCTGGGGATGCCGGCGGTGATAATAACAATGTCAGAGTTTGCTGAAGGCGCATAATCGTTCGTTCCTGTTGGATGGGCGTCGTGTTTTTCAATGGGTGCAGCCTCAGCAAGATCAAGGGCTTTACCTTGGGGAAGCCCTTCGACAATATCCACCAACACGACATCACATAACTCTTTTTCTACCAGTCGCTGGGCCGCAGTGGCACCGACATTTCCGGCGCCGACAACGGTTACTTTTTTGTCCATTATGATTCTCCTTTTTTATATTAATGCATCTCGATATCTTGATGAACGCTAAAAAGATTATTTTCAGTGTATTTTAGTTGATAAAATGGGAAAAAATACTTTGTTTACAACGACACAAAAGAGAATGATCCTGTATTTTTGATAGCATAAAATCGAATGTTGTCAATATATTTATGAGATAATCTATTTTTCTTGTTGTTGACATAATGTCCATGGCAGGATAAAAAATACGTACAGACATTTTAGACCTTTGAAATTATAATGATATAAAGTGAATGTGATTTGAAACGCCCAATTGTAAGTAAGATATTTTTTTCATCATGTAATGGCGCCACAAATTTCTTCGAAATTTTTAAATGGAATAATTGATCAAAATGTAATAATATGTCATTGTATCAACAATTCATTTTCTTCGGTTCATGAGAGAATATCCTTTCATGATCATATCACAAAAGATTTAAACTTTACCAATGTGGCTTGGGGTTCAACATGAATATAGTAAAAAAGATAAAAACATTGTTAAAGGAAGCAGAACTCTATCATTCCCAGGGGTTAATGTATGAGGCGATAGCAAAATATAACGATGCAACCGAACTCATACAAAAAAACGAACAACTCAAGAACAAACAAAATCTTCTTGAGGGAATCTCTAAGAAAATAAATGTGTTGAATAAGGATATTTCCAAGATCGAATTGGCACCAAAGAAACCTGAAGTCTCAGAAAATATTCAAGACCTGATTAAAAAGATGTACGCGTTTTCACCCGATATGGATGAAGGCGCAAAAGCACTTGAGGGTGCAGTGGCATTGGCAAAATTCGGTCAGTTTAAAAGAGCGATATCAGACTTTAATGAACTTTTAAAAAGAGATTCGACCCGTGTTGATGCTGCCAAGAACATCTTAAGATGCCATATGGCACTTTTTTCAATAGATGAAGCCATATCTCAGTACGAGAAATGGCTTTTAGACGACATATTTAACCCTGACCATCTGAATAAAATATATATTTTCTTTGAAAGCCTCTTAAATAATGAAGGAGTTGAAAAAACGCTTCCAAAGACGAAAGAACAGGTGGATAAAGTTAAGGTAGCGGTATCCTCAGAAAATGATCAGGTTCAAATTTCCGAACCAAAGGATGCCGGGTTGGAGAAGAGTGAAACTGTATCTGAAGGTGAAGTCGAATCTGAAGCCGGAAGTGAGGATGTTCTTGACGTCAACTCCATTGGAATATCTGTGGACAGCGGCCCTCAAAAAGGTCATGTATACGAGTTTAAAGTCAGGTTTCAATTGGGAAAGGTTGTCAGCCTTCTCATTCCAAGCAGAGATAAAGATGTGATTGAAAATTTTAAAATTGGATCTGAGATTCACGATGTTCAGTATTATTCTAACGTTGGCCTGTTTAAGGGCTCAGGCTTAGTTTCTGCAGTAAAAGAAATCACAATCGGCCCTTTAAGGGGAGATTACTGCGTGGACATTGAGGTTATGGTTCATTAGACCATAATACCGTTGAGAATGTTTTTATAATATCTGGGCATTAGGCTTTAATAATTTTCTTATTAATCTAAATTATTTTCAAAGATTACCCTATGATTTGTCTGTAAAAGTCTATATTTACCAAAAATAACGGCAAAATATTAACTAAGCATACGAATTGACTCGACAATTTTAATTTGGAAAGAATCACGAAATAACAAAGGACTTGAAAAATTTGAGAAAAATTTGTTAAATGCTAATTTAATGTCATATTGTGGTGATTTGACATATCCTAATCCAATGATACGGGGCTGATGTTATATGGCTATTTTAAATCTTAAAAAAAGACAGATCGAGTGTAAAATCGTATATTACGGACCTGGAAGATGTGGTAAAACAACGAATATGGAACATATTTATAAGTCATATAAAAAACAAGTGACAGGTGAGATGATTTCCATTGATACCGAAGGTGATCGGACCCTTTTCTTTGACTTTCTTCCCATGGGGCTTGGTGAGATAAAAGGATTTGATGTTAGGGTTCAGGTTTACACAGTTCCCGGTCAGGTTCAATACAGATCCACCAGAAAATGTGTATTAAAAGGGGTTGACGGTGTGATTTTTGTCGCCGATTCACTGGCGGTGCGGCGTGAGAAAAACATGCTGTCTTTGAAGGATTTACAACATAATTTAAAAGAATACGGGATCAACATTTTTAAAATTCCCCTTGTCATGCAGCACAACAAAAGAGATCTTGCTGGAGAAGGGCTTCCTATTATGGCTGTGGAGCAGATGGAAAGGGATTTAAACAGGCAGCTTAAAGTACCTTCTTTTCCAGCCAGCGCTATCTCGGGTCAAGGTGTTGGAGCGACATTAAAGGAATGCCTGAAGCTAACATTAATATCATTGAAAAGAGAAATGAAATTAGGACAGTAAATATTAAAAATGGGAAGTTTCTCTCTTGCAGGTAATCTTAAGTTTCTAAGTCTTGGTGATGTTTTACAAATCCTCGCTTCAAATACAAGTACAGGTGTTCTGTATATTACAAGTAAATATACCCAAACCCAGGGAAAAATATTCTTCGTCAAAGGGAACCCTGTAAATGCGTCGGCGGGATCATTGGTCGGGCTTGAGGCTTTGAACTCACTTTTTGGATGGGTTGATGGAGAATTTGAGTTCAGAGATGAAAGTGTTTCTTGTGAACAGATTATTAATAAAAGCCGCATGCAAATTATCCTTGACGCCTTAAGCATGCTCGACGATGGTCAGATAGAAAGGTTGGGCCCTATGTCATTCTCTTACGAATCACAATCTTCTGGAAATTCATCAAAACTGCCCATTATAAAGGGACCTCTCATCGATTATACGTATATCGTTGACGAGGAAGAATTCCGTGCAAACAACAAGATCGTTGCAGAAGGAAAACACGGTGGCTGGTTATGGGTCATTTTGGAAGGTGTAGCAGAAATTGTCAGAAAAATCCCAACAGGCCACTTAAAATTGCTCAGGATCGGTGAGGGCGCATTTATTGGGAGTCTTTCTTCTTTCTTAATGTTAGAGGGAACAGTTCGAAGTGCGGCAATTTCTGCAGTAACCAATGTCCAACTGGGTGTACTCGACGCCCGTCGCCTTTCAGTTGACTTTTTACGTATGTCCAATTCTTTTAGAAACCTTGCCATAAGTCTTGATAAAAGGGTGAAACAGGCCAATGATATGGCAGTAGATATTCATTTGGACAAAATACGGTTGGAAGAATATATTAACGTCAAAAATCAGGTGATTAACCAGGGGGATGGTGAAGAGAGTATGTTTGAAATCACTGAAGGAGTCGCTCATATTGTCCGGCATACCGAGTATGGATATGTGCCGCTTGGGAGTCTTTATCCGGGAGATTTTTTTGGCAATATTCCGTTCCTTGATCTTGGACAAGAACCATTTCATGCTTCCGTTTTTGGCTCGAAGAACCTTGAGTTCAAGAAAATGTCATCTGACAGCTTTCAACATGAATACAATCAGCTTCAACCCACTTTTAAAAACTTTATTGATCATCTTGCAACCTGTATATCGGTAACCTCCATGGTCACATGCGAGTTTCATAAAGAATCAAGCCAGAAATAAGACCTGGAATAATGATTTTTCAGCTAAAAGAAAATGAGACCTTTGAAAAATAGAAATTTTTGGTCGAGTTCAAGGGTGGCAAAAATTTTAACCAAATGAATACATTGAGTATTTTGATGATTAAAATTTGAGTCTGACCCCAGAGGAATAGGCTTCGCATTCCACCCCGATGGAATAAGAACTTCAAAAGCATTCCATTGGGCAGGCAGGGCAAGCACTGAAATCGGGCAATAAGGGGTGTTTTGCAAAGGTCTCAAAATCGATTGCCCGCAAAACCATCTGCATTGGGGGAAAACATGGGGATAAACGAAAGAAGATATCATCCAAGAATCAACGCACTCAATCTGATATCCTTTAGTTGTATTGATGCGACTGAAAGTGTTGTAGCGCAGGGAATGGGAAGAACTTTAAATGTCAGCGAAGACGGAATTCTGCTGGAAACGCATGTTTCAATAGATCCAAAATATGCTATAGAACTGGCAATAGGTCTTGAGGATGAACTGATTAATATGAAGGGTAGTATTATTTTCTCCACACCCGGAAAAGATGACAAGTTTGAAGCAGGAATCGAATTCGTCGAAACTGATGACGTGACAATCGCAATTTTAAAAAAATATATAAAAGTATTTTCGGAACAGTAAACCTTTAAATATATTTCGAGTGGAATGGGTGAAGAGCTGCGTCTGAATAAAGGATTTAATTGAATGGAACAGGCTGTAATTGAAACAAAATTAGAAACGTTAAATCTTATAAAAAGGGGTAAAGTTCGAGATATATACAATCTTGGTGATCATCTCTTGATGGTGGCTACAGATCGAATTTCAGCCTTTGATGTTGTCATGCCCAACCCAATTCCTGAAAAAGGAAAGATTCTAACTCAAATCTCCCTTTTTTGGTTTGAGATAATGAAGCCGGTTTTGCCCAATCATGTGATTTCCGCTAACGTCGATGATTATCCTGAAATATGCAGACCTTATCTGGAAATTCTTCGTGGAAGGAGCATGCTTGTAAAAAAAGCGGAACCACTGCCCATCGAGTGTATTGTAAGGGGCTATATATCCGGGTCCGGTTGGAATGATTACCAGGTTTCCGGCAGTGTCTGCGGTATTAAACTTCCCGAAGATCTGAAAGAATCCGACAAGCTTCCCGAACCTGTTTTTACGCCTTCAACCAAAGCAGAATCAGGTCTTCATGACGTTAATATAGATTTTGAAAAAACCGTAGAAAAGATCGGAAAACCATTGGCCGAAAAAGTCAGGACACTCAGTCTTGAAATCTACAATAAAGGTGCCGACCTGGCGTATAAAAAGGGTATCATCATTGCGGATACGAAATTCGAATTTGGCCTTTTGGATGACGACCTTATACTCATCGATGAAGTTTTGACTCCGGATTCTTCCAGGTTCTGGCCTCAACCCTCCTATAAACCCGGGGGGGCGCAAAAGAGTTTTGACAAGCAATACCTCCGAGACTACCTGCTTTCCATCAGCTGGAATAAAAAGCCACCGGCACCATCCCTACCACAAAATGTAATTACCAATACACGCAATAAATATTTGGAAGCATTTCAGCAACTCACTGCAGCAACCCATGCGTTTTAGAAAGAAAATCGTCGATTTGTCACAGATCGATTTCAGTGATGATGCTTTTCGTATCACTACCGAAAAGCAAGTGGATGATTTGATGCTCTCAATAAACCATGTTGGGATATTGCATCTCCCATTGTTATTGGAAAAGAAAGCAAGCTATACGATTATATGCGGTTTTCGTAGGATTGAAGCCTGTCGACGCCTGAATTGGTCTAAACTTGAAGCAATGGTTCTCGACCCTGACACCATGAGGCTCAAGTGTATAAAATATGCCATCGCAGATAACGCTTTTCAAAGACCTTTGAATTTAATAGAAAGGTCAAGGTCCATCGAATTGCTATCCGACTTTTTCAAAGATATTAACAGGCTGTCCGAAGAACTATCGGTATTGGGCCTATCTGAACATCCCTCAATGATCAAAAAGCTCAAAGGCCTTTGTCATCTTCCCGAACCGCTTCAAAACAGCATCCTTTCAAATACGATTTCCCTTGCCATGGTTCTGGAGCTTGCTGGAATGTCGGAAGATGATGCGAAAGGTTTTATAAAATATTTTAATACCCTTAAATTGAGTCTTAATAAGCAGAGAGAAATCGTAACGATGGTAAAAGAAATTGCCATGCGTGAAGACAAGACTATCCTACAGGTTATTGAAGAATCTCATCTGAATAAAATCTTGATGAATGAGGATCTTGATAAAAATCAAAAGGCTCACAGTATAAGGATATATTTAAAGCAACGGCGCTTTCCAACCATCGCCAGCGTCGAAAAATCTTATGAAAAATATCGTCAAAAATTGAACCTTGAAAGGGGTTTTAAACTGATTCCGCCAACCAATTTTGAAAGTCCAACCTATACTTTGCAACTAAGTTTTAACAACATGACTCAACTCAAAGGTCTTAAAACTGCTTTTGACGCTCTCATGGAAAACCCATACCTAAAAAATATTTTGGATTGATCGCACACCATATATAGACCATTATTGAAATAGAAATACCCGTAACACTTTAGCCTTTTGAAAACATTACCGCTTCAGGTATAATTAAATTTTTGCTGAAAGAACTCGTGAATAAGGGCTCGTAATGAAAGAACCTGCCCGGGCTATTAATAAAGGCCCCTGCTTTAACAGAGGGCTTCATCCATAAAGTTAAATCGGCTATGGTTCTTTCAAAACGATCCCTAATCCACTCAGACAGCTTCCAGCCAAAAATTTAATCATATCTGAAGCTCCTTTGAAATCGATTTGTTTCAAAGGACTAAACTATTACAAATACCCCATATTATAAAGTTGGATTGAGTTTTTTTTATTAGTAAAATTAAGTAGTTGATTCATGATGAGTTAAAAATGATCTGAGTTTGGATTAAATATCAATGGGTTATGCCAGTAAGTCCAATGAATCATTGAAAATTCTTCTCAATTCCAATAAAAAGTGAATATATTTTCTTGACTAAATAAAAAGCACCATTTATATAAAGCTTAATTAAATAAATATGGTTCAGGTAAATATGGGTATAAAGGAAAGGAAAGAACGGGAAAGAGGAAGAAGACGGCAGCAAATAATGGTTGCCGCAAAAAGAGTTTTTTCAAAAAAAAGCTTCAACAAGGCAACCATGGAAGATATTGCCAAGGAAGCAGAACTTAGCCCAGGTACGATTTATCTCTATTTCAAAAATAAAGAAGAGTTGTTTGCCTCTCTATCGCTCAGAATTTTGCAATATATGAGCATCCGGTTAGAGCATGTACATAATGAAAAGCATAAAGAACCAAAAGAAAAATTAAAAGCACTCAAGGAAGCCCTATATGAAGTCTATGAGTTTGATCCGCTTGTGCTGATTAATATGTTCCATCTGCAATCCAGCGAAACGCTGAAGAATTTGTCACCTCATCTGCTTACGGACATTAAGGATTTATCCAGACATTCATTTAAGTCCATGGCAAGAGTTTTTGAAGAAGGAATAGAAAAAGGAGAGTTTATAGACAGGCATCCGGTGGCATTGGCCGATATTGTGTGGGCGTTATTTTCAGGTGTTGTTCTTTGGGAAGAAAGTAAAAGATTGATTGACAGTAAAAAAGATTTCTTAAAACCAACCCTTGAAATTGCATTTGAAATTTTTAACCGGGGGATAGAAACACGCCCTGAAGCAGCGAACTGAAATTCGCCGGTTCTAAACAGATCGATCCAAAGATTAAATGGTTTAGTTTATAATAGTCAAAACAAAAGAAAAAGCTATTAATTTTAACAATTAACCGGAAAGGGGGTGATATTACAGTTCGGCTATGAGAAGAGAAGAGGCTGATGTGTTTTTCATTGCCGCACGATCAGCAAAACAACCCTCTCTTCCAGTGGCTACGGTTGTATTAAACCGGAAACCTTGAGGATACGCTTTATGCCTTATGGCTAAGTAGCTGTTGGTTATTCAGACACCTTACAAAAAAGAGTGTCATGTAATTTCTGCTTAGGCGTACCCTAAAGACCCCGGAACTAACCACATGTTTCTAACCTTAAGGAGGTGTATTAATGCCAAAGTATGCCAAAGGATATAATCAACCAGTAGATGCAATCCCGGGACGAGGATGGGCTGTTATCCTCTCTGGTACGACCATCAATTTATGCCTGGGTTGTCTGTATGCCTGGTCTGTATGGCTAAAATATTTAACCGATGACGTTTATATGAAGGCTCACGGCTGGGCTGGTGCCCTTACCGCGGAGCAGGCCTCTAACCCGAAGTCTTTGTGTATTCTCATCTTTGCGTTGCTCATGATTCCAGGCGGAAAGATTCAGGATAAGTATGGACCTTCAGTTGCCGGAACCATCGGTGCGATTTTTATGGGTCTGGGCATGATCATTGCTGGAACCGCCCACTCATATGCAGGAATCCTCTGGGGCTTCGGTGTCGGCGGCGGTATCGCCATGGGCATTGCCTATGCCGCTCCGGTCCCTGCAACACGAAGGTGGGTCGGCCCCCATCAGGTGGGTGTCATGATTGGTATTACAGTCGCGGGTTACGGTGGTGCGGCGTTCTATGTGGCACCGCTCATCAAGTGGCTTATTACCAGCTATTCTCTCTCCCTTTCATTCACGGTACTGGGTGTTGCATATTTGATCATTATCGGTATTGCGGCCCAAATACTGGCATGGCCCGAAGAGGGTTACGTTCCACCTCAACCACCTGAGACGGCAGCGACAAAGGCTGCAGCAGCATCTGTGGTTGACTGGAAGGCAGGAGAAATGATGGGAACGTGGCAGTTTTACGCATTGGTGGCCCTGTTCTGCTTGAACACTCAAGCGGGCCTTCTAATCATCGGCCACGCCGCTAAAATTGTAAAGCCCTTCCTGGAGCAAGGATTTATACTGGTTGCTGCCGGTGGTTTTATGAACGCTGCGGGACGGGTTGGGACAGGCAAGTACTCGGATATCATCGGCAGGGACAGAGCGTATATGCTCAATGCTTTTGTCGCCGCCCTTTGCATGTTCGCACTGCCTGCAATTATTGCGGCCAAGTCGCTCTTTATGGCGTTTACGGCCTGTATGATCGCCTACTGGGTTTACGGCGGCGGTCTTGCTCTGCTGCCCTCATACACAGCTGACTTTTATGGCCCGACAAACTTGGGCTTTAACTACGGACTCGTGTTCATGGGCTGGGGCTTAGGCGCATTCATGCCAAAACTGGCCGGTAAAATCAAAGACGTAACCGGTGTTTATGATCAGGCATTCTATGTTGCTGGAATTCTGCTGCTTGTTGCGGTGGGAATTGCCTTTGTTACCAAGAAACCTCAAAAAAGTAGTGCATAGGAACCGGTCGATTTTGACAGATTAAGATCAACCGTAAACTAAAAAGGCGGGGAGGGGCTAACCTTCTCCGCCTTTCTTTTTGGGCTAATTTAATATTTTACAACTTTATAATTTTATTGCAAATATAGAACCACGAAGCGATATGGATCATTGATATTAGATAGCTGTCTTAAAAATAGCAGATCGCTCTCAATTGCACGGTGTAATGCGATTTGATGGTATTTGTGATAAATTCGGGTTAATAGTATTCGGCAAACCGGGTAACTAAATCCAGAACCGGCGTCATGGCTTCTCTTAAAAATGGTATTCCGGAAAAACGGTCGATCAATACAAGGACCAGTATAATAAACGGACCTGCTTTGGAAAACAGTCTCCATATGCGCTCTTGGGGCAATAGCAGATAGATCAGCCTTGAACCGGCGAGTGGGGGAATGGGCAGGACATGGTAGGCGGTAGCGGCAACACTAAGATATAGCACGACCTCGATGACACGGTCGGTCCAGAGGAAATGTTTGATATAAGCTGCAGACATTGCAAGGGTGAGGCTTGCAAAGGGGGCAATAAGAGATATGAGACACCATCCCAATTTCTGTTTCTTAAACCTGATCTTTTGATCGTCCACTTGTTTGCCCCAGCCAAAACCGCCTAAAAAAAAGACAATGGTACCGACAATATCAAGATTGGTTATGGGATTGAAGTCGATAATGTCATCGCTGCGCGGATGGCCAAAAGCCCCGGCAAATAAACGTGTAAAACCTGAGCCAAATGTTGTGATGACAAAGATGGCCACGCAGTAGTAGAGAAGTTCTTCTGCATTAAAGCTTTTTATGGGCAAGTCAAATCCTCCTATTATTATGTTGGGCTGAAGCAAAGGTAAAAGCACAACATAGCCATTTCATGGAGATGGAGTATAGAGAAATAGGGTTTGTGTGTCAAACGAAAATCTGACTAGCAAATTTTCTGGAGATGATAAAATATGGATCGGACTCCGTATGGGAAAAAAAGAGTTGTTTTAGTTATTGACAGCGAGCAGATTAGAGGTGCCAAATTAAAAAAGATTCTTAACAAATACGGTTACCGAGTCTATACAGCCATGGATTTGAAAGAAGCTCGGCGAACACTTGAAGAGAAGAAAAAAATAGATGTTGCCCTTTTGTGTTTGAAACGATTCGACCTTGCTCTTGAGCAGTTTATTAAAGATCTTAAATTGGGAAAGCCGATGATTGTGATTCTGGAAAGCTTTTCCGAGGAGTTGGCAGCATCGGCGTTGAAAGCCGGTGCGGCGGACTTTCTCACCTGTCCCATTGATTCCAAAGAACTTATAAAGAGGATCGGCGTGTACGCCCGTATGGAAAATGACGGCGGCTATGCAAGGCTAAGGATAGGAGTACGCGCCCCTATGAAAAATGACGGCGGCTATCCTGGGTTCTGGAAAAGGCTTTTTAGGGGTTTATATCCCAAACCAACTGAAAACAAGCTTCTGGACCTTCGGTATGAAAAACTGAACAGGTTGGGAATAGGGAGCTTTGGCGAGGTCTGGAAGGTAAAAGATGTGACAAAGGGCCCGCCAGAAATTTTTGTAACAAAAATTCCCCTGAATAAAAAGTTAAACGCCAAGTTCGAAAAGGAGGCGCGGATATTAAGGCATCTTGCCGGTCATGAAGGTGTGCCCGAGGTTTTCGGGATAATAGAAGTAATGAACAAAAAAGCACTTGTTCAGGAGTTTATATTTGGAAAAACACTTTACGAAGTGATTGAGCGGGATCTCGAGGAAAAAGAGGTAGAGTCCGTCGTGATTCAACTCACAGATGTGGTGGCCCATGCCCACGATCTAGGGGTCGTCCACCGAGACATAAAGCCCGGAAATATAATGGTTAGACCAAACGGAACCATAAAACTCCTGGACTTCGGCGCAGCCAAAGAACTCAAGGAAAAAGAAATGTCCGCCACTGTAACAGGTTCCAGGCCTTACATGGCACCAGAGCAAATTATGGGAAAAAGCCAGAGGCGCTCGGACGTCTGGTCCATTGGGGTAGTTATGTACGTGCTTTATACGGGGATGTTCCCCTTCTATCATGAAGTGGAGAAGGTACTCATGGACATTATCCTTAGGATTCCACCTTCTCCACCGAGTAAATTCAATGAAGCTATAGATCATAAACTCGAGCGCATCATAATGAAATGCCTGGAAAAGAAGCCTGAAAATCGATACCCGAATGCAAGAGCACTCAAAAAAGATTTACTCGCCTCTATTCCCGATTACGGAAAAACGATATTGCCGCTCTATTAACCCGAACACCGCATGAAGAATTATCTTGACTTATCGGCATATGCTGCCACATCCATCACCATTATTACAATGTCCAAGTCTTCACCATGACGGTCTTTCATGAGCCCCTCGATCACCCCCCTGGGACTGAACCCGGCCGTCTTGAACATCGCCAGGGCTTCATGGACCCTTAGGGGAAACTCAACCATGAGCTTCTCGATTCCAAATTCCTGGGCCAGGTCGACAAGTTCGTTGATCATCAGAGTCCCCAGCCCTTTTCCATGGAATTCCGGATCCACGACGATCCTGATGGTGGCCAGATGTTTCCTCCAGCCATAGGAAACACGGTGAAGGCTTGCATTGGCCACCACTTTGTCTTTTTTAAAGGCCAGAAGCGGAAACACACGATCGTAATTCAGTTGATCGAACCATTTGTCGAGAATTTTTGGGTCGGTGACATCGTTGCGCACATACTGAAGCACCGAGGGGGTAAGTCGGTTAAAGAATTTTCCCAATCCTTTTCGGTCGGCCTTGACCATGGGCCTTAATAGAACAACAGTGCCGTCTTTTAGCTTTCCTTCCTTTTTTAAATCTTTCATTTTTGTCATTTTATCACCTATTAATGCAAGTTAGTTCGCTTTGCTCACAATTGGAATGATGGAATAATGGAGTAATGGAATGATGGGTTCGAAGGATTTTTTAACAATTTAATTGGGTTGTTTCCGATCTTATCCCCAATATTCCAGCATTCCAACATTTCATTCTTCCATACCAGTGGCATAAACTAAATACCATTAATAAACATATGAGTTCAACAAGTTGTAGAATTTCCGAAACGTATAATTAGGCCACCCATCTAAGTTCCATCCAAAAGCCTTTTTGCTAAATATTCAGGCAGGTTTGCTTCAGTTATTTTTTTAATCGTTGATGCCACATTATATTTTACCAGTTTAAAGCGCACTGTATTGTTTTCGGTGTCAAATATAAAATATGAAGACCTGGGGTCTCCGTTTCGCGGCTGGCCGACGCTTCCAGGATTCAAAAGGTAAAGTTCATCCCCATTTAAACTGATCAATCCATTCAAAGGAATTTCAATTGGCGCCACTTTTCCTCGAACATTCATTCGCCAGACCTTTCTTTTATGGGTATGTCCGAAAAGACACACGTTTATCTGCCCCCAAATTCCTTTTTTCATCCTCTTTAACGTGGCCCTGGCCTGGAAGGGAAGGGCGATGTAGCTACCCGTATCATCAGGTGAACCATGGCATGCAAGGCCGCAGGATAAGCGATGGTTTTTCTCCAAATCGTTTAAAAATTGGATGTTTTCATGGGTAAGATTATTTCTTGTCCAAAGGATGGCATTTCGTGCAAAGAGGTTGAAATTTTCGGCAAAAGCAAGATTGCATGCTGCCAGATCATGATTGCCCAAAATAGAATGCATTCCGATATCTCTGGCCAGCTTGACACACTCATTGGGACTTGCATTATACCCAACAAGGTCACCAAGATTCAGAATTCGGTCGGCCTGGTTCTCAAAATCATCAACAACCGCCTGAAAAGCCTCTATATTTGCGTGGATATCTGAAAGAACGGCAACACGCACTATTGTCACCTCTACGACTTCAAGGACTCTTTAGCCAAGACCTTTGAAAAATAGATATTTTTGTTCGAGTTCAAGGAATGCAATAATTTTAACCACCCCAGTACGATCTGCCGGACCTGCGGGGCAGGCAGGAATACATCGAGTATTTCGAGGATTAAAAATTGAGACTGACCCCAGAGGAATAGGCTTCGCATTCCACCCCGATGGAATAAGAACTTCAAAAGCATTCCATTGGGCAGGCAGGGCAAGCACTGAAATCTGGCAAAAAGGAATGTTTTGCAAAGGTCTCTGTCCATATTCGGATGCGCAGCTGGAGTAAAAACTTATCACGGTCTAAAGTTGCAGGCGATTATGTGTTTAAAAGTTCTTTAAATTTTTTTCTGAGCCACTTGTTGATCATACCCCCAATATACCAGCGTCCGACAAGCGGGAGAAGAATTATAGCATAGAAGTACATATCTCCAGCCTTAAAGAAAGTGAAAACAACCACCAGACTGGTCATAGCCAAAGCTATCACCATATTTGAGGCCAATCCGGTGAGTTCATTGAGCTTTGCTGACATATATTCCTGCAGCTCTTCTCCATTCATAAAGACTTTCTTCCCTTTTCGTTGTATACTCAGCAGCATGCTTTCTAAGATCTCCTGAAGATATCACACCTGATGAATCCGTAACA
>CALLDL010000013.1 GCA_937998305.1 uncultured Desulfobacterales bacterium
CTTTAGTCACTTATAATCCTGTCCCCTGATCCCTGACCCCTGATCCCTGGCCTATGCAGAAGCGGTGTAAGATGAGCACCTAAAGATCATCCGATCAATTTCGCTGAAAGATTGATTTCTGTACCGGCAAAAAGTCTTGAAATTGGGCATTTCTCCTTGGCTGTTTGAGCATATTGAGCAAATTTATCAGCATCCAGGCCGGGCACCTCTGCTTCACAATCTAAGTCAATACTGGTAATCTTCGGGCCGTCATCTTCTCCCAAATGAATTGAAGCCGTTGTCTGTACGCTTTTAGGTGTAAAATTATCCGCACTCATGATAGCGGCAAGGTACATTGAAAAGCATCCAGAATGGGCAGCCCCGACAAGCTCTTCAGGATTTGTGCCTTTGCCCTCTTCAAAACGCGATGCAAATGTAAAAGGGCCTTCAACTTCACCATATTTCATTACGCCTTTGCCTTCTTTCAGCGTGCCATTCCATCTGGCAGTTGCTTTACGTGTCGCCATATTTTCCTCCTTTTCAGGTAAGGGGTTAAGTCGTTAATATTTGATTTTCGTTAGCGATTTTTACAGGGAGCTGTCTATCTTCTTAAATCTGGTGTCATCGCTCTGTCACTCTCCGGCCGATCGCTGGATAGACTATTATAATCACTATTCAAAACATT
The DNA here is from genome assembly GCA_937998305.1 of uncultured Desulfobacterales bacterium. Lineage (GTDB taxonomy): Bacteria > Desulfobacterota > Desulfobacteria > Desulfobacterales > UBA11574 > UBA11574. The sequence continues at coordinate 665 of CALLDL010000013.1, forward strand.
AGACATAGTATGAACTATGAACTCATTACTCGGACCTGGGCAAATTGTCGGTGACCGTCAGGCGAACCATGGAAACCAAATCCACTCTGTTTTGCACCGACCCAGGGGGCATTGCCACCACCAACACCTTGGTTGATCCCGACCATTCCGGCTTCAAGCTGATCGGCAACACTTTGAGCATGCCTTTGTCCGAATACAACTGCACCGAGTCCATAAACAGAGTTGTTGGCTCTTTGGACAGCCTCTTCAAGGTTGGTGTATCGGCTCATTGCCACAACAGGACCAAAGGTTTCTTCCTGTTCCATGATCATTTCCGGGGTGAGATCCGCAATGACTGTTGGCTTGATATACCTTTCTGGTTGCTGGGAGCCTCCAAGAAGGATTCTTGCACCTTTGGACTCAGCATCCCTGATATGGTCTATTATCATGGCGTGTTGATCTGGGTTGATGATGGGGCCAATGTTCACACCAGGCATATTCCAGGGGCCTGTTTTATATCTGGATGCCACTTCCACAACCAGTTTTTCGAAGGTATCCGCAATCTTTTTATCCACATAAATCCTTTCTGTGGATGTGCACATTTGACCCGCGTTTTCAAATGAGCTTGCAACGGCAAAACGGGCCGCTGCCGAGATGTCAGCATCTTCCAATACGATCATAGGATCGTTCCCGCCCAGTTCCATGACTAGGCGTTTCAATCCACCTGCTGCCCGGGCCATGATATCTTTTCCCACCGCCTGGGAGCCGGTAAATGCAATCAGGTTGACCTGACTTTCCACCAATGCTTTTCCCTGATCCCCGTCACCATAAATTATCTGCAGGACACCCTCCGGCAGTTTCTGGTTCAGGATTTTTACAAAGGCATCAGCAACAAGAGGGGTTTCTTCCGAGGGTTTGAATACGACTGTATTTCCTGCAACCAATGCCGGCACAATGAGATTGTTTGCCATGGCCAAGGGATAGTTCCATGGCGATATGACCGCAGCAACCCCCAAGGGTCTGTATTCGATAATAGTTCCATTTCCGGCTTGTTTGGGCTGAAAGGCTTCCCTTGCTTCTTTGGCGATATATGGTCCGCCGAACACTGTCCCGTTCACTTCTCCAGAGGACCGTTTAATGTCTTTCCCCATTTCCCTGCTGAGCAGTTCAGCCAGTTCATTGATTCGGGGTTCTGCCTGTGCATAGGCCTGTTGAATGATTTTCAACCGCTCGTCCAGTCCAAGTATTTTCCAGGTTTCGGCAGCCTTTTTGGCCTTTTTAACTGCCTCTGGAATCTGTTCTATCGCTGTGGCCCGGACTTGCCCCAACCGTTCGCCGTTACTGGGGTCATACGATATCATTGTGTTTTCCATATTCACTATCTCCTATATGTCTAACTAAAACTTTTTCATCAAAAGACTTTAAATAAATTGTTTCATGATCTTATCCGTGAACTCGTCTACTGAACCTACGGTAACGTCATATCTTGTTCGAGCTACTTCTACGTGCTCCATCAGTTCCGGATTATTGAGGTCATTTAATTTAAAAAAAATATCTGTCCGCCTCCTCCCCCTGTAAATCATCTGCTTTTCCGGCGTCATGGCCAGAAATTTCTTAATCGGGTTGGTCATGGCAGATTTGTCTTGGGGCAGGGTAAGGTGCATACCTTATCTTGTGGTTGTGCCTGCTAAACTGAAATTAAATATATATTAGGAATATACGGCAAATATCGGAGTTGTCAAACTTGTGTGTCGAGTAGCCCAGGGGAATTTCACCCCCAGGACCGGGTCACCGGAGGCAGTTACCCGCCTCCGGTTCCCAATATCTCAATATCAATTTAATTACAGATATCGTCCAAAGCAAGGCTAAACAAATCGCTTTTATTAATCCAAGTAAATGCTACTTTGCCCCTGCCTCTTGCCCATAGGGCCTACGGCCCGGAGGGATCCCTGCTATTTCCTCTTTTCTTTTTTCTTCGGTTTCTGACCCCTGGTCCTTGATCTTTAGTTTTTGATTTCAACTTTAGCTCACTTGTAATCCTGATCTCTGATCCCTGGCCCCTGAACCCTGACCTCTGAACCCTGATCCCTGCCTGCCCAGTTAAGTGCGTTCCTCATTTCTCTGATGTATCTAATTATTATATTGACTCGAATCCATAACTTATTGAAATGTTACGTAAGCTGAATTTAACTTCTTGAATTTTATGGAATACTGAGCAATATCGTTCTTGCTTAAAACAAGTTTTTAGTGTAGAAATGAAACGTGAAGCTAAAAATTATCAAAAAAATTTCTTTTTTCATTATAATCATTATGTTAATCTTACTCAGCGTGTCCTGCGGAGATAAACAAGAAACCGAACCCCCCCGGCCTGCTCCAGAACTTTCCGACAGCTTCACTTTTTTCGATATCGGGAAAAATACAATTATATCAGGCAAGGTAAAAAAAGGCCTAAATAAGATTTTAGGCGATGATGCTATTGAACCCAGAAATGTTATCGATTTGGAAATAAACTATGAGGGTTTCTTGAAAGAATATTTCGCGGATCTTGATAAATTGAACAAAAAATTGAATTCCCCTCTCGGAGAACGGGTTGAGCATAATACGGTTAAGCTGGTGTATCGCCATATGCAAAATAAAAACGTTTCATTTGACTACGTCGAGCTGATCTATTCAGAATATACTCGAAGACCTGTTTTGATGAAAATCCATTTTAAAAAAGATGGGTTGAACACCATAGAGACGCTTAAACAAAAATACGGTGCTCCGGAGAGTATAAACTGGGGCGGGGAAACCTCAAAATCGCTTTACTGGAAAAAGAGCAATGACTTGCTGATTCTATCTTTTGTTCCGGATCATTTTGGAAAGCCGAAATGTCAAATTATCATTTACTTCAAGAACGCATTGGAGAAACTGCTTAAAGACGAACAAAAGGAAAAAGAAAAAACAAGGCGGGAACGAGATAAATCAGGCAAAACCGCTTTTTAATTAATCAGCTTAAACCACACCTCTGATTTAAACCCCTATTTTACTACAAAAGAAGTTGGAAAAGGTACGGATTTTGGAGTATGACCTGCCGCCACTTTTCAATTAAAAATATCGTGAAAACTAAATCATGACTACCATTGACACAGGGTCTCATCTTTGCGATGTCTTGCCATGATGCAAAATTATCATTACCGTTCTTTAATTGCCAACAGCTAATCACTAATCAAAGATGTGACCCGGTGCCTCTGAAGTCCAATCACTCACTAAAACGTGCTTTACAGTCTTCTATAAAAAGAGATTCCCCCCTTTCAAATCTGTCAATCATTTCGGGTCTATTTTTGTTTTTCATCTGCCAGTTCAATTCATGGATGATCTTTCTAAATGGAATTACCTCCGTTCTTTTTTTCACCGTACATTTTGCCAATGCAACAGCAATCGTTTTCCCATAACGTACCACACGATGGCTGATATAAATCCATTTTTCATCCCAATAAATGAGTTGTGTTTTTAATTGAAACTTTTGAAATCGTTTGAGAGGTCGTCTAAATTGCGCAGAAATGGAAGCAAGAGGAAAATACAATCTATTTTTCCAAGCGTGCTTTAGGAATCCTGTCCGAATTATAAGATCAACCCGACCCATTTCCGTTATCATCAGCAAGGCAGCATTGTTCATGATTGAAAGATCAACATCGGTAATCCAAACTCGAAAGTTCAGAGAAGTCTCCTCATCTGGATTTATCTTCTTTCGGAATTGAGCTCTGATAAATGTAATTAAAGTGCGAACCCAACGGTTCATCTTCAATTTCCTTTAACGTTTATTTACATACTCAACCTAAATTTTAGCTTGACTGTCTTCAGGGACGCTCCTTAAAATGTTAAGTACGTCCCGCATGTCCCAGGTTTCAAACCATAATCTTTAGTTTATCTTTTTAACTAGCAAAGCTACTCGGCCACCCACTTTTTTTGACAGAACCTCGGACACAAAACCAACATTTTCTGCGGTAGCCACAGATTCTGCAAACCGATCCTGTGAGACATGACCTTTGGGCTCCACAACAAGAAGTTTACTTCCTTGTTTGAGAGCATGCCGGACCTCTGTAAAAAAAGAGGCTTGGTCAGGCACCTCGTGAACAACGTGAAGAGCGACGGCAAAATCCACCTTACCTGATAGATCCTTTACACCAAGCCCATCGTCTCTAATATGGCGCAGCTCTATTCTGTCCAAAAGTCCAGCTTTTTGAGCCCTGCGCCTCAAAGCCGATAGCATTTTAGGTTGGATATCCACGACTACTATTCGGCCCGTTGGACCAACCATCCGTGCCAAAGGAAGGGTGAAATAACCCATACCACAACCAGGTTCCAGAACCATCATACCCTCTTGAACAAATGGCCCTAAAATCTTATTTGGGTTTTCAAACAGTTTCCGCAAAGGATTTATCAATAAATATCCTACCCAATGAGGGCAAACCCGACCAGCCATATATACAATTCCATGTTTCTGTTATTTAAAACTTCTTGTTTCACCAGCGATCCCAATTACCCAAGCTGGCAAACAGCAACTTATAAACTTATATACCTCCCACACCGCCTGTTCCAAATACAACGATACGCATTTGATTTCTCCCTCATATAATTTACTTAAGATCTGACCGTTAAAATCATCACGTTGTAAATTATTTACCAATATCTCAATAACAATTTAATTGAGCCCTCGGGGAGTTTTTCTTCTAAATCCTTGAGTCTCAGCGGAATGGATGATCTTTTTTTAAAGCGGGTGCTGTTTGAGTGGCTTAGGGATCGTTGGAAAGAACAGGCGCATGCCGAAATCGCATCTTTAAAAGAAAT
>CALLDL010000014.1 GCA_937998305.1 uncultured Desulfobacterales bacterium
GAGTAACGGCAGGGGCATTCTTGGTAAACGCTTACTTGATTTAGCACTCGTAAACGGCCCCACTCAATATTATCCTTCCGTAACGATACGCCGAGTGACGTGAGGGCGTAACCTTAGGTAATATTATACCTTTACTTCCCCTCACCTAATCAAGAGCCTCCTTTTATATAAGAGGTGTTTCAGATTCTTTTTATCAGTTTGCCGCTAAGCTCTGCCGTCGGAAAATCTTATTATACCGACTAAAGATACCTTGCCACAATATTAACTTTTTTGGCTAAAAAATGAAAGTTATGATGTGTGATGGATTTATGAAATATAAAATTGAAAACCCCGATAACACGGGGGCAATGGATTAGTCTTTCTCCTCCTGACACTGTCAGACACATCAGTATCGGAAAATAGCTCTAACAATAGTACTGAGCAGACAGCTATTGCAGTCTTTCCCACATTCACCTAATCTGAAAGACCATTAGTACTATCCATCCACTCCACCACCCTGTCCTCAAGATACCCATAAAAAGGGTTATGCCTTACACGCAGCAGCCAGTCGGAAGAAATCAACAGCAAACCCCTTTCCCCTTGGATCGGCTGCTGTCCGAGAAAGATTTTCTCCGGATCCTGCGGATTATGCGTGCCGTATAGAGGGTCATTCGGCGGAAACGACAGGGCGATATGGGACAACGAGATGTACCCCTGCGGCCAGTCAAGATTCAAAGGTTTTATGGATACTTCGTTTGAAAATGGATTTTTGCTACGAGCTATGACCGTTCTACTCTCCGGGCTTTCATTGGTGACCAGAGTGACAGTAAACGGCAGGGAATCATTGTTCATCAGCCTGTCGGTCAGCGGCCGCGGGTTTGAAACAAGCAGGACTGAAGTGGCAGCCAGCTGGTTGATATCAAACAACACCAGTTCATGAACGCTCGGCGCCAGACAGCTCAGTAACCTGTCGATCACTGCATCGGTGGAAACGGTGTCATCCACCTGGGAATTGAAGACCAAAACAGGTGGAAACACTTTGATCGGCCCAGACCGGGCCTTTGCTGCCATGCGGTTGGAGATCGAACGGGTCAACCGGTGGACCTGGGTGCCAGCGTTGGTGGCAAAGGAGTTATACTTGTAGGGATCAAATTCCGGTAGGATAGACAACCAGGTAAGGCCTTCAAGGCCAGGCAGATGCCCCAGCCAGTTTTTGAAGCCGGCCAGTCCTGCTGCAGGGTGAATGCCGATGGCCGGTGAGATCAGTATGAGGCTGGCCGGCATCGGTGATCCATTTCCATCAAGCACGTTCAAGACAAAGTCCAGTGCCAGGGGGGCACCGGTGGAATAGCCGATGATATGGATGGGTTTTGTTCCTACCTTTGCTGATAGGTGTTTCATAGCCAAACGCACTGCAGCAGCCATGTCCTGCCAACTTACTCTTTGAAGGCCCGAAGGCGCTGTACCGTGACCGGGCAAACGCAGGCCGATGACCCAGTAACCACGTTGATTGAGAGTTTCGCCCAAAGCCCGGAGGCTGTATGGTGAGTCCGACATGCCGTGCAGCAGTAGGACCCCAGCGTGAGGTTCAGCTCCATGTAATTCAAAGCTGCGGTTCCAGTTGGGAGTGCGGTGCTGCGGATCCGCCAGACTGCCGGAACTGTAGCGGACGATGGCGTATTCAGGCCCGGTTCCGGTCTCGGCGTAAACTTTTTCTTCCAGTTGCTCAAACAGTTTATCTTCTAGGTGCATGTAATCGTTAAAGGTTTGGACTTCGCCGGTCATGCCGGCATTAAATTCTGCTGTCAGCTTCGCCCTGTGCCAGGGTTTGAGAGTTGAGCCGCTGCAGCCCTGCAAGAGAATAAAGATGATTAATATGATGACCGGTAAGGTCCATCCAGGCGTACATCGCATATGGTCTATTTTAATAAATCGATTCATGCGTACTTCTATTTCCCGCCAGTCTAAATACCCTGGGGCAGGACCCAGAAAACTGCGCCGGCAGAATTTTGGAATGGGTATAAAAGCCTGTTCTGTGGGTGTTTCTTCGTTTCATTGGTAAGACGCAGATATAGGTCCTCGAAAAACTCCGGGATTTCCAGGCTGAAATTATAAAAATTTCGACCCTTGAAAGTCAAGACTTCTTGCCACAATCTTGACTTTTCAATCAATAAAAAAGACTTAAGATTGCTTGTGGATATGTTGACTTTCGAGACGTCATTAAAAGTGGCTTTGACATCGAACTGGTCAACCACATCCGCAATAACGTCACCATCCCGGTGATAGCTTCCCCTGAAACCGGTAAGGTTGAACACTTCTCAGATGTCTTTGAAAAGACTGATCTAGAAGCGGCCCTGGCTGCAGGTTGTCAAGCCATTTTGACTAAATGAAATATCACGTTGAGCGGCCAGATTTTCAGTTGACAGTCGACTTGGCGATTCATTATAGGTTTGTGTGTCAGGATTAGTGGTGATTTGATAGAGTTGTTTCGGTTTTCAACTCTGGATGAAAAAGCGATTACTTATAACCGATCTGGTATCATCAATTAATGAAAAATCCATTACCCTTTGGCAAAACAGAACAAGTAAAAGATTTTTTCACCTCGTTATTTCCACCCATGGAAAGAGAGGACCGAATAGAATTACTTGATCGAATCACCGAAGGATCCCAACTTAGCAGGGATTACATCGTGATGATGATTTTATCCTCGGCGCTGGCCTCACTGGGTTTATTGCAAAGCTCTACCGCAGTTGTAATCGGTGCCATGCTTGTTGCACCACTGATGGGCCCCTTAATTGGGGCGGGAATGGCAATCACTCAGGGTAACGCAAAGCTTTTCCGTATCAGTATGGGAGGAGTTATTGCAGGAATAGCAATAGGCTTATTGGTTTCCGTATTCATTGGTTTGCTGAACCCAGGTTTTGAACCAACCTTGGAAATCGAAGCCAGAGGTGAACCTGACGCCATGGATTTAGGTATCGCATTTTTATCCGGTTTTTTTGCAGCTTACGCTTTAACCAATATAAAACTCGCCTCCAGTATTGCCGGCGTTGCCATTGCTGCAGCACTCGTACCACCGCTCGCCGTAGTCGGCGTTGCATTCATGATTGGCCTTCCTGTGATTTCCCTCAATGCAAGCCTTCTACTGGCTACCAATGTTGTTGCTATCATTATTGGTGCCGCTGCAGCATTTCGAGTGTTGGGCTTGCATAAATCAATACAAGCTGACAACAAACCAACATGGATAAAGCGCGCTTTAGTACTTTTCTCACTCATTACACTGTTATTACTTATTCCTCTGGAACTCAAGTTGATTTCAAAGAAAAAAACAGGACAAAACAGACCTTTAACTTTGCCCGTGGCAAAACATACCCGAGAAGTGGTCGATGAATATTTAAGCCAATATCCAGACATTGAGTTGTTATTGATAGGCAGAAGCAGTGTCGAACCTGATTCTGAAGTGGTCGTGATATTAGCCGGTTACGATGAGGTGGAAAAATCATTGAGCACTGACTTACGAAGTGCGATTCGTAAGTCTCGTGGGGCGAAAATACCTGTGAAGATTATGCTTTTACAAGGGAAAAGACTAGATACAGACAAGTAGGGAAAGTGTCCCTTCCGCGTTTTGTAACGCGCGTCATATGAACTAAGGGCCTCTAAAACGTCTCCCTCGCATTATCCATAAGAGGGTATCTGGTGGGTCAAAAAAGTTACCTCAATCGAAGCAAAGAACTTTCAATAGGATAGAAATTTCTATTAATACCTTCTGCAGTTGGGTCCAGTGTGGGAAACGTCAAAAAGCACAGAGAAAAATCAAGTAACTTATTAGAAATCAAGTTTCACAATATGATAGGGGGCTACCAACATAGTCAAGATTACTTGCCAACATCTTAACTTTTCACAGAAGAAAGCTGAGTAAAAATTGCCAGTGGACATGGCAACCTTTTGGGAACGATTCACGAGTCAATAGATATAGCAGTGTGAAAACGGAAATTTCTCTCTACCATGTGACTTTCCCCAGAATTAAAGAATGAAATAACTGTTGGAACCAGCCTTAGGGCCACAGGACCGAAAACCATATTCTCACAGCAGCAATTGCGATAAGAACTGCAAGGATCCGCTTGAGATAGATAAAACTGACCCTCTTGCTTGCCAGGCTGCCGATAAACGTTGCGGGAATTGTCGCGATCAG
>CALLDL010000015.1 GCA_937998305.1 uncultured Desulfobacterales bacterium
TATACGAACATCGGCTTTGATGGTTTGGGAGCTGCCAAGCCGTTCAAACTCACCATCCTGAATCACCCTGAGCAGCTTGGGCTGCAGTTCCAGTGGCAGTTCGCCAATCTCATCCAGAAAAATGGTGGCGCCGTTGGCCACCTCGAAACGACCCAACTGTCTGGTATATGCACCGGTGAAAGCACCTCTTTCATGGCCGAACAGTTCACTTTCGATGAGGTTTAATGGAAGTGTTGCGCAATTTACCTTTAACAAAGGTCGATCTTTGCGTGTACTGGAGCCATGAACGGCCCGGGCAACCAACTCTTTGCCGGTTCCGGTCTCACCAAGAACGAGTACGGCCGTGTCTGTCGTTGCAATCTGCTCAACCTTATAGAGCACGTAATTCAAATCGTTGCTTTGACCGATAATGTTTTCGAAATTGTGTTCCAATTTGATTTCTTCTTGAAGATAAGCCCTTTCAGCTTCAAGATTTTCTTTTAACTTCTTTATTTCAGAAAGTGCATCCTTTAGGTTTTGTACTGCTTCAACTCGCTCCGTGATGTCCTGGAGCGATCCAGACATCCTGGTGGCGCTTCCCTTGCTATCCCAGATCGCCTGGCCACGTGCCAAAAAGTACCGAAATTCGCCCGATTTTGTTCGAAGACGGTATTCAACATTGTATGGAAAACGCTTTTGAAGATGGCGCTCAATGGCAGCCCAGGTGACATCAGCGTCTTCCGGGTGCAAAAGATTGCGTAAAGTATCCACCGTGCCGGGGAATTCCTCGGACGAATACCCCAATATTTCGCAAAAACGATCGGAATAAAAGACGGTGTCCGAAGTGATGTCCCAGTCCCAAAGGCCATCCGTAGAGCCTGCGACAGCCAGTGCATACCGTTCTTCGCTTTCACGGACCGCTTTATCCGCCTGCTTGCGCTCCTCTATTTTCTGCTCCAGCTGTTCATTTGTTTTTACAAGTTCAGCAGTACGCTTTTCTACCTGTTGTTCCAGTTCGTTGCGGGCTTTTCGAAGTTCCTTCTCGATCTGCTTCCGCTCAACTATTTCTCCTATTAACCTTGCTGAAGCTTTTAATCGTTTTTTGGCATAATCTATGATAAAATGAGGTCGGGACTGATACAATTCAGCCCGTTCAATCAGTTCTTCCACATCGAGAGCAAACCTTTCTGAGATTTCTTTAAGTTTTTGGGAATCACGAGGGGGATCGCCGTATCCCATATTAATAGACCCGATTACACTTTCTCCTGCGAAAATAGGAACGGCATAGAGCCAAATTCCTCCACAACATTCAACATCGATTGTTTTGCCAGTTTCTATGGAAATTTTCGAAGCTTCTTTCCAACAAGATTCATGGCAGAGCCACTTACCACTTTTCAATGCTTCGCTGTTATCATTGGTATCGCAGAGGTTGCGTGATGTTTGATCAAGATACTTACACCAGTTTGAAGCAAAAAGGCCTAAAGCATAATCTCCATTTTTTTCGTAAACAGCTGTTGAGGTGTCAAGCAGATAGAGAAAGTCTGCCACAATGTCAGATAGGACAATTTCTTTTACTGATTCCAAAATCTCTCTTTCATTATTGAGTTCAGATAGATTACCATATGGCTGCATATAATCTTCATTCTGAACAAGTTCGGACTCAAGGCTTTTAGTCAGGAGCCATTCAATCTGTTGCAGTGCCTCCTCGGCTTTCTTTCTCTCATTTATTTCAACTTTCATCTCATCGTTGATTTTTTCCAATTCTATAGTTCTTTTTTCCAACTGCCTAATCATTGGGTTAGTAATCCGGATAAAGAAATTAGTACCAATCAACACAACCAAGACAGTAAACAACACTCCTACTAATCCAGCTTTCACAAACGGTGTGCGTACCTCAGACATATCAATCTTAGCCACTATACCCAAGTTCAATTCTGATACTGGCTCATATGCTGCTAATACCTTTTCTCCACGATAATCCAGACCAACGACAGTCCCTGATTTGCCTAATAAAGCTCGTCGCATCGGTTCTGCCAACTCCGACTCAAAAGAGACCGGCTTTGGCTTATTTAGATCATAGTGCCGGTGGCTAAGCAGGAACACAATATTTTTTCCTTCTTTCTTAGAAAGAGTAAATTCACCTGTTTTTCCAAACCCTGTATACTGATCGTGTGCATCGATGATCTGGCTTAAAGTGGCCGTTGTTGGACCTCCCGGGTAAGATCCTGGATGAGACATTTCGTGAGAAACATTGAATCGAGCCACGGCTTCAATAAGACGAGCCTGACTCTGAGCGGTTTCCATCAGTCGCGCCCGTCCTTCTTTTATAGCAGTTTTGTATAAGATTGCGATAGTAGCACCTGTAACAATTAGACAAGAAGTTACCATTATCGTAATCAACAAAAATATTCTTTTTCGCTCATTCATATTTAATCTCCTGAGTCCTATTCAAGAAAGCCTGGTTAGGGGCGTTTTTCCTCCCGGTTCCTTCCTCAACTTCCAGAAAATAGTTTTTCCTGCAAACTCTTTTTTCCAGTTCTTCATAAGTTGCTTTTATGACCATTTGTAAATTCTTCACTATTTCAAAAAGTAAAAAGGCTCAGACTATGGTATCGTTTAACACCTTATATGAGCCTATAATTATCACATCAGGCCTTCTTTTATTAATTTGTTGTTATCTAAGCGGCTTTATTATTTATGAATACTATACATTAGTATGTTATCGATTTGCAATATGGGATTATTTTGGTGATGTGTTCACGCAAGACATACAATATAAAGATCCGGTTTCCTTTGTTAAAAAGTATTGATTGAGTGCCTACACCATAAATTATCGAAAAGTGAGGCTTTCAAACCGAAACCCATCTTTTATTCCCTGTTAAAGGCTATTTTTAACCATAATTCCAGGCGGACAGGCGAACATGTGATACCCATTCCTGATCTCAGATCTGCCATTTGCTGTGATACATTGAGAATACCATGGAAATCGAGCGTGCAAAAAAACTTTGATACCTTGCAAAAAGACCAGATATCTAATGATTCCAAACTGATGGGATACTAAAAACCTATCTATTACTCAGCTTCAATATTTAAATGAAAACCTGGTCATTCCGCCAATACAACATCTTGTATATTCTCCTTCCATCCTGACAAATTTTCAGGTATCCGTTCATAAAGTGCAAATATCAGCTGCCTCAAAAACCTTGAATAAGTCTGACTTCGATGTTGGAGTTGATTATCTATTTTCAATTTTCAAAAACGGTAAATCCTTTTTCAGGTTTTGTCTTTTTTGCAATTTTATAAGAAATAGGATATATGCTACTCAAAAGAACTGAATGAAACAAGCGGTTATGGTATATGAAATTTGAACTCATTACATTTTACAACCTTTCTATATATCACTAAAACTTACATGATAAACAGGGTCGTATAATAGTTGCGCACCCTTTAAATTTATTAAAAATAATACTGTGCCGCATTGAGGGGGATAAGGATAGGCCACAATTTATAGTAAGAAAGGGTTTGTTTGAATGAGCTGTAAATTATAGTTTAACTTTTGCCAAACTTATGATTTCAGCTGTTCGTCCACCCAGGCCAGGTTTTCCTTGATCAGGTCTGGAATTGGGAGTTGGTATGGGCAGCGGTCCAGGCACTCCCCGCACTCGGAGCAGTTACGGGCTTTTTCGATGGCCTGCTTGGGCCAGCCTTCCTGGACAAAGGCCTTTCCGAACCGGTTTAGCGCCGAGCGTATTCCCATGATCATCTGGATGGAGATCTCCTCGCTACAGGGTTGGCAGTAGTCGCAGCGCCGGCAGAAATTTTTGTCGTATTTCTTTTGGATCGCTTCGATTTTCTGCTTTTCAGCATCGGTCAGGTCAAAGCTTCCTTGGTAGACTGTCCAGTTCTGGTCAAAGAGGTCCGTGCTTTCCACGCCGGGAATGATCACGATATCCGGGTGGGACAGCGCGTATTTGAGTGCCAGTTTCGGGTTGTCGATAACACCGCCGGAGAAGGATTTCATGGCAATGACGCCCACATTTTTGTTAAACGCCTTAGGGATGACCGTTTCCATGGCCTTGGGCTCAAGAAAGCTGAAGCAGACCATTATGGTTTCGAAAAGATCGTCGTCAAGAATTTTTTCCACAAGATCCAGATTATGGCTGGTGATTCCGATATGACCGATCACTCCCTCTTCTTTTGCACGCACCAGTCCTTCCAGGGCGCCCCCCGATGAGACGATCTGCCGATACTCTTCGTCATTGGAGACAAAATGGCACTGGTACAGGTCGATATGCTCCCGCTGTAATTCTTTCAGACTAACATCCAGATCCGCCCGAACCTCATCCGAAGTTCTACTCCGGGATTTGGATGCTAGAACCACTCGCTTGTTCGTCTGTTTTAGTGCGAGGCCGATTCGACGCTCGCTCGTGGTGTAGACACGGGAGGTGTCGATAAAATCAACTCCTTTTTCAACAGCGTGAAAGACCGTTTCAACCGCCCGGTCTTCATCGACTCGCTGAATCGGGATTCCGCCAAAACCAAAACGATTCACTTCAAGTCCGGTTTTCCCAAGTTCGACGCGATGCATTCTTTTCCCCTTGTTTTAACAGAATTCATGGGCGATGATTTTAACCATACCGGAAAACGTGGCAAAAATCAAATTTGCCGCCTGTGTACTTTCGGGCCCCTAAATTTATAAGTTTCTATTTTAGCTGATATAAAACAGGGAGGTTATGGTTAGGCATTTCACAATTTATGTTTTTTCAATAAAGTTAATTTTTCTTCTCAACTTTTGTTTCAATTTTCCTTATATTCGACGGCTTGTTTGAGACGCTCCAAATTTGTAGTAAGAGTATCGGTATAGACATCGGGTGCGCCCGTAGTTCGCACGTATTGCTGAGGAAAAAATATTTTCACTGCACCTGCAAAGAACGTAATGACAAATAAACCCTATAGTTGCATAACATGCGCCTTGCATCTGCATGTCCTGTGAGATGCAAAGCCTATTTCACCGGGGCGGCAAACTCTGGAAATCTTATGGGTAGTTTGTGCAGAACATACACAAATCATTTAAAATAGCTTGCTGATATTTGCCATAAGATGAAAATATCATCCACCTCAAAAACCTGTAAAATGTCTGACTCACGCGAGCTACCCTCCTGAAAGTTGGCTTTTAATTTATCTCGGGTTGATTTCAGTCAAGTTTGGGGGTATTGAAGTCACTCGTTAACCATAACGACATTCTCATTCGTCTGCTTATAGGTTGTCGTTGTTTTCCAGGAGATTCTATGTTTGGAACGACTCTTATTTCTATTGTTACCTTGATGCATGTTTATGTCTTTTGGCGCGCTGCCTCAGTGCCGTTTATTAAATTCCGCATTGCCAAAAAATATATTATCGGAACCGGTTTAATCCTCTGGATATTATTTTTCCTTGGCCGTGTCTATGGTCACCATGGGGTAGGGACTCCGGCTAAGGTCCTCGAATTCATTGGTATGAATTGGATGGCTGGATTGTTCCTCATATTTATCTGCCTACTTGCCATGGATTTAATCACTGGATTTGGTTTATTCCTCCCACGCCTGGCTTCGAGACTGCGAGGATTAGCGATAGTTGTCGGTATAGGGCTTTCTGTAATTGCACTTCTTCAGGGGCTCAGACCGCCGGTAGTAGAAAACTATGACGTATCCCTTTCTGAGCTTCCAAATGAGATGAATAATACAGTGATCATTGCTATATCTGATCTGCATCTTGGTTCCGTGCTGGGTCCCCGATGGCTACAAGCACGCATCGCTCAGGTTACAAAACACAAACCTGACCTTGTGGTTTTGCTGGGTGATATTTTTGAGGGGCACGGCGAGGGCGGGGATGAATTGCTTACCGTCATGAACAGTCTTTCTGCTCCACTTGGAGTCTGGGCTGTTTATGGTAATCATGAACTCCACCGTCGTGACAACCAAAGTGAGGCTCTAATCAATAAGGCTAAATTTAAGGTATTACGCAATAGTTGGACTGAACTCAGATCAGGTCTTATCCTGGCGGGTGTGGATGATTTAACAACCATCCAACGCCGCACGGGTCAGATCAGCCATTACATCTCAAAAACACTTGTTGGGAGGCCTCCCGGTGCAACGATCCTCCTTTCCCATACGTCGTGGGAAACTGAAAAAGCAGCGAAAGCAGGGGTTGGACTTATGCTCTGTGGCCACACCCACGGGGGACAAATTTGGCCTTTTGATTATTTAGTAAAACGTAGATACCCTCTTCTTGAAGGAAGGTATGAGGTGAATGGTATGACAGTGGTCGTCTCCCGTGGTACAGGTACTTGGGGGCCGCGTATGCGACTATGGAGTCCGGGCGAGATTCTCCGAGTAACATTGCATATGAAAGAAAAATAGGCAGATGTTTATGGAGACATCCTAAAAAATCTAAAGTGTATGGCAATATGAGGTTTACGTTGGCGCTGTAACTGAATTTTGATCAATTTATAGCCTTAATTCAACATGTAATACCGTCCATTCAAGTTAAGATATCATCGGTTTAAAAAACCTTTGATATGTCTGACATCTTGGTCTCGATTGCATATCTGCAATTTTCAATAGGGCAAATCGTTTTTCAGGGGTTTGCCTTTTTTGCATTTTTGTAAGAAATAAGATATATGTAATTGAAATTGAGATGCTTGAACCTGTTGTACTGGCAAGAAAGCACAAGTCTGGAAAAGCACCAATTTTGATGCTGGATTGTATTATATCATAGGTTTCTTGTGGGCTTTGATATTCTCAATATATCACCACCTGCAGAAACCTTCAATTTTATTTGAAAGTTAATTATTAGCAGGCCATAGCAGCCTTGACTGTAGGCCACCAGTGCCGGAAGCTGTTCAACCTTTGATCTTTGAACCTTTTTGGTTTACATCTGGTAGGGACAATATGCCCCGGATTCTAACTTAACAAGTGGTACTAAAACTGGGGGCAGGTCGCTGTGATCTGAAATTCCTCTTAGAATTTGTCAAATTCATTCAAAAATATGAAGTGGAGGTACATAATCAGCAATTTGCATGAACCGTTTCCACTATTAGGGAAGAATTCACAAGGAAGGGAAAGAAAATGAGTGAAAACATACAGTATGATGAAACATGGGGACAACGTCTTGTTCAGATCTATTCAACCCCTGACGTTGTAAAACAACGAAGAATCATACTATCGGCACTTTGTCTCCAGCCAAATGAACGAGTCTTGGATATCGGTTCCGGACCAGGACTCTTAGTTGAGGATATGGCTGCAGTTATTGGTCAAAGCGGCTTAATTTGTGGAATTGATATCAGTGCAGACATGATTGCTCTGTCTAAAAAGCGGTGTTCCAGTTCCCCGCAAGTAGAACTCCGCGAGGGCGATGCTACATCTTTGCCATATGATAATGATGAGTTTGATGTCGCTGTTTCAACACAAGTAATAGAATATGTAGAAGATATTGAAAAGTGTTTGAAAGAACTTAATCGGGTATTGAGGCCAGGAGGGCGAGCACTGGTATTGTGTACAGACTGGGATACTCTGATTTGGAACACAGGGGATCGAGCTCAAATG
>CALLDL010000016.1 GCA_937998305.1 uncultured Desulfobacterales bacterium
TATCTCCTAATCGTCCTTTGGCCGTGTACCAGAGATTGATCAAAAAAACCATCACAGGGATGACCATGGCCACACTATCTACGATGGCGATCACCTTGAGCCATGTGGGGACCGGGACCTGAAGGAGGTGATGGGTCCCGATATGGGTATAGACAACAATGAGAGCCCAGAAACCCAATAGAGACAAGGTATGGCTGTAAAGCGGCGTACGACAGACGCGGGGGATGACATAATAGGCCACACCGGCGGACAGGGGCGTCAAAAGAAGGCCGAAAACATTGTGGCCGTAAAACCAGAGAAGAATCGCATCCGGGATACCCACCAAAGAACCGCTGTTGGGCCGCCAAATGACATTTCCAAGGGCAAACGTAACGGCCGTCAGCACCACCGCGGCACATGCATACCAGACAGAAACGTAAAGAATCGGCTCCTTTCGCCGGGCAACGGTCATGATGAAATTGACAAACACCAGTGCAAACGCCAAAACGACCAATATGTCAACGGGCCAGATCATTTCGGCATACTCCCGTCCTTGAGAATATCCTAAAGCCAGACTCACAACAGCAAAGACCAGGGTAACGTTCCACGCCAGGACGGTGAGAAAACCCAGTTTTTCGCTGTAGAGTTCGGTCCTAAGCAATCTGGGCAAATAATAGAATGCCGCGGCAAGAAGACCGGGAGTGACGAATCCGAAAAGCACCAAATTCACATGGATGGGTCGAACCCGCCCGAACACGAGCCAGCCGATGTTTTCAGTGAGATCGGGTGCCATGAGCTCGGTGGCGCCAAGGAGCCCCATTGAGGTGGCAACAACAAACCAGAACGCCGAGGTGAGGCAAAAGCCTTTAGCGGTCAAATAATTTTGTGTCATTGGTTGTGATTTGCCGATCAATTGCTTCTCCTTAGTGCTCTGATTCATAAATTCGATGACGTGTTTTTATCAGTACAACTATCCCCTATAAACTGAAGTCCAAAAGCTTGAAGTTTGAAGTGCCTAAAGTGAGCTAAAGCCCGCCCTGGTGCGAATCGTTCATATATTGATCTGACTTATGGACCATTACAAACATGACTTTTTGAGTATATAGTATTGGTTACCGGTCTGGGCCAGGGTTGAGGAACGCGCTTCCAGCGCGATCAATTATAATTAAAATTGTTAGAATACCTTAACTTTAGGCACTTTAGTTCACTTTAGGCACTTTACACTTTTGCATACATTGAATGAATAAACCAAAGTAATAAATACGTTGCCGTATTTACAAATACATGTCCTTAGCTATGGCACGCCAACCAGCATCCCAAATTGGCCTCTTTTTGTTTGTGACAATCTACACAGAACCCCATTTTGAATCGTTTTGCCCGAATCCGGTCCATGGTTTCAATCTGTCCATGACATTTTGTGCATTCGATTTCCTTTTTAATGTGTCGCTCGTGGTTAAACAGAACATGCTCCGGAAGATAGAAGACTTTTTTCCACGGCGTCGGGGTTTGGGTGTTAAAATATTCGTGTTCCTTTTGAATCCACGGATGATTGGCAATGATATAATTATGACAATAGAGACATTTTTCAACCGGCGGCAATCCCGGATGGATCGACCTGCCCACATACGGGTGGCAGAATTGGCACTGAATCGCCTTGACACCGGCATGGACCCGGTGACTGAAAGGAATGGGTTGTACAGGGCCGATACTTGTGGCTGGCGAAGCATAAAAAAAGTACAAAAAACCGAGCACCAGGAAAATAATGAGTCCGGTCCAGAACACCGCTGCCGTATTCTTTGCCAAAAGAGCAACGGTGTTGCCGACAGCGGCAATAAATTTCATGGGCCGCCCCCGGGTGCCGATCATCACGGCCAAAACCAGTACCGTTGCCAGTGCAAGGGAGGTCATCAGAATTTCCATCACTTCATCTCCCTGGTTTCACCCCGAAGAAATTCGGGAAACAGATTCAGAAAATACATCACCGCCAATGAGATGAGACCCAGAAAACCAAGAAAAATGAGACCATCGGTAAGTCCTAAAGGAAGAGACAGCGCATGGTGATTCAATGCCGGTCCCACAAGCAGAAGATGTTCCAGCCATATCCCCATAATTACCACCGCACAGAGGATACTCATGAACTGGGGCTTTGTTTTAACCTTCTTGTTCAACAGAATGACGAACGGAAGGATAAAACAGATGATAAAGACAAACCAGGCCAGAGAATTCCAGGGCGGCGTCATGGTTCGTTCAATAAGGTAGGTGGTTTCTTCGGGAATATTGCCGTACCATATAACCACCAGTTGGACGTAGAAAAAGTCCGCCCACACCAGACAAAATGCAAAAAAGAGTTTACCCACATCATGAAACTGTGACGGCTTGAGTTTGAATTCAATGTCCGGATTCAAATGCAGAATGGAAGCCAAAATAATGAGACCCCCCAGACCGATATAAAACGCCTTGACAAACGTATAAGCGCCGAACAGCGTGGAATACCAGTGGGGATCCATGCTCATCACCAGATCATAACCGATCAGCGACAGGACCAGCGCAAATGCGAGTATATAAAGAATACCGAAAATAGTCATTCGATCACGACAACGCTGTGCATCGGAAATGCTTCGATCCCACCCGCTATACAGACGCTTCCGAATTCGGCCGTGGGACATGGATCGATCCAGCTTCAGCCACAAGGCATGATAGAGATAGACAAATCCCAATCCATACAGAACAAGCAGCCCCACAAAATCTCTGGTAAACAGAAACGGCACGTTCAACCAAATCTCTTTGCCGTGAAGATCCTGATGTATCCATGGAAAGATGTGATTTTTGCCAAAAAAGAGAATCAAAAAAAGAATAAAAGAAATCGGGAAAAAAGCGACAAACGATTCTGCAAGGTTGGATAAAGGTCCGCTCCACCGGGCTTTTACGGTATGCATCACCACGGAAAACAGCAACCCGCCCTGGGCGATGGATGACCATAACAAAAAATTGATCAGATACGCCTGCCAGGCCCTTTCAGGATGTCCACCCATAAGGCCGAAGACAAAAGTGCCAAAACCGATCACCAGCAGCGCCAGGCAAATCAGGAACACCCGTTTTTTTTGAAAAACGCTTGTGTTGTTATGGTTCGATATCATGATTATTTTGTTTTTTGCTCAGCGCCCCATAACGGACTGCGGCCGAAACGTTCAAACCACCATTCCTCTGCCGAAAGATAGTTGCTCACTTCTTCTTTTGAGAAAGAAAATTCGTAATTTTTACAGTAATTGTTGATGAGCCTGTAGGCGGCAATGATTCGTGTGGTCATTTCTTTGCAAGTATCTTTGTCGACCTTACACCGATCCGGATGCCATTTCCGGATCAATGCTCTGTATTGCGACTTGATGTCTTCCATGGTCGCACGTTCAGGCAAATCCAGCAACATGCGGGCTGCATTGATGTCTTCAAACAGTCCCATTTGAAATTACCTTTACCTCGCCGCCTTTGTTTTGAAAAAAGTGTTTAAGCCCTTTCAGATCGTCTGCTTTGCAGGAAACCGTGACGCCGAAATGATGCCCTGAACAGCGGGGGTCGTACTGCTCGAGCCCTTTGAATTCTGGAAGTCGCATCTGATGGATGAGCCCCACGACATTGCCGAAAATAGCAAATAAAATGGTGAACTCAAAGCCAACGATAAAAAACGGTACCAGGGAAATCACCGGTTTTCCGCTGACAATGAGATTCCATTGAACGGCCGTGAAAGCCGCCAGAAGAAAGCCGGCAAAAAAGCCGGTGATTCCTCCTGCCAGGGTGAAATAGCCCACCTTGCTCTTTTTCAATTCCAGGGCATCGGCTATTTTATGGCTGGGAATCGGGCTGTGCACGCGATGCATCGACCAGGGCGAATCCTTGATATCCCTGATGGCGGATATGGCTTGATTTTCATCCGTGAACAGGCCCATGACCCGATATTCAGCCGACATGATCTTCTCCTTGTTCGAGGATTTCCTTCATCTCTGTCATGGACACCGACGGTAGGTGTTTCACAAAGAGCAAGAAAAAGAAAAAGAACAAACAAAATGCGCCCAGCATGATGCCGAATTCGATAATCGTAGGCGAATAGAGTCCCCAGGCATGGGGGATAAAGTCACGGCTCACGCTGCTGATAATAATGACAAAACGCTCGTACCACATACCGATATTGATAAGTATTGAAATGCCGAACAACCAGAGAATCGACGTCCGGATGTGTTTGAAAAATAAGAGTAAAGGGATGATTGTATTGCAGACCACCATGATCCAGAACCCAACAGCATAGTCGCCTGTGGGCCGGTATTTGAAAATGGCCATTTCCAGCGGGTTTTGACTGTACCAGGCCATGAAAAATTCCGTGGCATAGGCAAATCCCACAATCAGGCCGGTAAAAATGATGGTTTTGGCAACGTTTTCCAAAACGCCGGTGGTGATAATTTTTTCATAGTGAAATATCTTGCGAAGGGGGATCATCAGGGTCAGCACCATGGCCAGCCCCGAGTGAATGGCGCCGGCCACAAAATAGGGTGCAAAAATCGTCGTGTGCCAGCCGGGAACAACGCCTAGCGCGAAATCCCATGACACCACGCTGTGCACGGAAATTACCAGGGGGGTGGCCAAAGCGGCGAAAAACAGATATCCCCGTGCGTAATGGCGCCACTGTTCGTGTGCGCCGGTCCATCCCAGGGAGATGACGGTAAAAATCTTCTTCCGAAGACCCGTTGCCCGATCCCGAATAACGGCAAGATCCGGCAACATCCCGGTAAACCAAAACAGCGAACTGACCGTCAGATAGGTGCTGATGGCCACCACGTCGAACATTAATGGTGATTGAAAATTTTGCCAAAGATTCCGCTGGTTGGGCACCGGCAACATGTAAAACACCAACCAGACGCGGCCCAGATGAATGAATGGAAAGAGTCCTGCAATACAGACCGCGAAAACCGTCATGGTTTCAGCAGCCCTGGCAATGGGATTGCGCCAGCCGGCCCTGAGCAGGTGCAGTATGGCGGAGATCAGGGTCCCCGAATGCGCAATCCCTACCCAGAAAACAAAATTTATCAAATAAGTCCCCCAGGCCACCGGATTGTTCATTCCGGCCACGCCGATGCCTGTCAGGATCTGATAGATCCAGCAGGCCGCACCGGTCAGCACTCCTATGAAGAGAATTCCAACGGTCACCCAGTAGCTGCGATCCGGTGGTTGCAGAGTGTCCAGCACGGTCTGGTCGATTTTTGCAAATGTTAAATCGTTCATTTTTTTAATAAGATAACCGCAATATATTCGCCAACCAAATGCTTCTTATAAAGGACTTTAATTGGGACTTGGCGTTCAGCTTTTAAACCTTGTTTTTTGATTTCAAACAGTAAAGCGTTTTCATATACTTTTTCAAGAAATCCAGACCCAAGAACTCGATTTACTTCAAACACGGCGCCGTTTATCTTATAAGTGATATCGTTTATTTCCATTTAACAAGCATTTTCTATCCGCCAAAGGCGGATGGTATTTTTTTGTTCGGCCGTGTCGGCCGAACAAAATGTCTGTGGATATCTGCGTGGGTCTGCGATTCATAAAATATAGCGGATAATTTTCTACTTTAAATCTCTATATCTTTTGTACCACTTTTTTCAGGTAAATCACCGCCGGTTTGGTATTCAGATACCCCATCACCTGATACGCTCTCGGATCCTGTACCAGCTGTCTAACCCGGCTCTTTTTGTCCATGAGGTTCCCGAAAAACAGGGCACCTGTGGGACATGTTTGCACACACGCCGGAACGACCTCACCATCTTTTATCATTCTCTTTTTATTTTTGGCGAGGCCGTGGACTTCCTTGATCCGCTGAACGCAAAACGAGCATTTTTCCATGACCCCTTTGCTGCGAACAGTGACATTGGGATTCAACTGCAAATTCATCGGGTCGGGCCACTGCCAGTCAAACCAGTTGAAGCGCCGTACTTTATATGGGCAGTTCTGACTGCAAAATCGGGTACCGATGCACCGGTTGTAGATTTGATTGTTGAGCCCCTCTTTGGAATGGTGGGGGGCATACACCGGGCACACCGACTCGCACGGCGCATTGTCGCAGTGCTGACACATCATGGGAAGAAACGTTATGTTTTCAATATGTTCGGGATCATGATACCGCTCCACCCGTATCCAGGACATCTCACGGCCCTCGATCATCCGTTCAATTCCCACCACGCCGAGGTTGTTCTCCGCATAACAGGCCGCAGCACAGGCGCTACATCCGATGCATTTGTCCAAGTCAACGACCATTGACCACCGATAATCCTTGTGATCGTGGGGCGGATAGAAATCCTGCTTAGAATCGTACCCTTCCGGCAAGGGGAGCGTCAACGGAAAGTCGTTCATGGTCAACCCGTGTTTTTCATGGGGTTTAGCGTGCTTGAGTTCATCCAGCGAAACAGACAGCGCAATTTTTCGGCCGTGCTGGATTCTGCTGCCGTCGGTATGCGCCAGTTTTATGGTTCGGCCGGTTTTTTGAATGAAAACCGGATGCACTATAAACTCAGGTCCGTTCAACGGATTTTTTATTTCAGGAGAAAGAAGCTCATTGGGGTTAAGCCCCATGCCTTGGGCATATCGGCCATGAGCGATATGCCCCTGTCCCATGCTCATCAACAGGACATTCGACCGGACCCCTTGGCTTTCGTAAACCGGTGCCTCCAGTTGTCCCCATTGGGATCGAATTTGAATAACATCTCCCTGGGACAGTCCGTTTTTGACCATTGTTTTCGGATGCACCAGAACCGGTGTGTGCCAGGCGACTTTTGTCATCGGATCCGGAATTTCACACAACCAGGGCAGATATGCGCCCCGGCCGTCAAAGAACCGGATGGAGGGTGCCGCAATGAACACCAGCTCCGAATCCAAAGACGCCTTTATTTTATTAAAGACATCAGCAACTGAATGCGATACCGTTCCATACCATCGACCGGAAGGACTTGGGTTGTACGTTCCGCCCTGTCGGAAAAGTTGAAGCCGGTCTTTTTGATCCCGGATGCCGCCTTTTTGAATCAGGTGTTTAAAAAGATAGGTTTTAAAGGTGTCGGTCCGAGAGGCATCTTCGCTTGCGGTTTTAAGGAATACATCCCCGATATCAGGCGCATTGGTCAGTCTGCCCATGGCCGGCTGCAGAGTGCCGCCGATGCCGGGTTTACCTTCGTATTCACCCCATTTTTCAAGGGGCAGGGCTACCGGAAAAACAAGGTCGGCAAACTGAGCCGTTTCATCCATAACGTTCGTAAAACTTACAACAAAAAGCGATTTCGCTTTCAGAGCATCTTTGACGCCGCTTCCGGGCGGCAGGGAAAAAGCAGGATTGGTGTTGTTAAGGAGCAACATTCCCAGAGGTTCTTCTTTCAATTCCTTGAAAAAGTCGATGGCCTCGGACCGTTTCGCGGCAATTTC
This sequence comes from uncultured Desulfobacterales bacterium, assembly GCA_937998305.1. GTDB lineage: Bacteria > Desulfobacterota > Desulfobacteria > Desulfobacterales > UBA11574 > UBA11574. Next base: position 7,426 of record CALLDL010000016.1, read on the forward strand.
CACACGATGCCGGTTTACAAAATCGAAAAGGGTTAATTTTGGGTCCAGAATGAGATTTAATAGATTTACAGCCACATTGGTCTGGAGATCGTTTCCTCCCGATGAACCGGCGCCGGTGCCAAGGATCAATGGCATTGGCGATTCAATGAGCCGGGACAAGAGCATCTGAAAATGCTCGGCTGATATACCTGAATATCGGGTGATATCTATTCTGGTATGCTTGGAAACCGTTCGAACCAAGAGCGAACGAAACGATTCCGGCATATGTTGTCCTCGACCGAGCTGAAGAACTTCGTTTATGAGTGCAAAAACAATAGCGGTTTCGGCGCCGGGAGCACATGGCATCCACTGGTCCGCATTGGCGGCAGTCAGAGATTGATATGGGCTGATATGGAAAAATAGATTTCCCCCCCCGTTTTTCAAAGCATGCATGTCCTTGAACTTTTGGGCATACTCCACCGGAGACAGCCAGGTTTCCAGAAAATCCGCACCGAATGATACCAGCATGTCGGCGTCTTGCAGATTGTATGAAACCAGCCCGTTAAGGCCGAAGACCTTTTCATTAGCAGATTTTAGGGATTCATAGGCAAAGGGCTCAAACACCAGAGGACCTGATGAACGCCATTTTTTAAGGGATTGTGCAAACAGCTTCAAAAGGCTTTCACCTTCGATTTCCGTCAGCATCCGTACCCGATTCGATCCTTTTGTTGCAGCTCCGGCAGCCTTATCTTTTAACAGCGCCAAGGCCTTTGAAAACGAAATCGGCTGCCATGTCTCTTTGGCTTTTAGCAGGGGGGTTTTGATTCTGTCCGGGTGATATATTCTTTGCAAGGCGGATTGACCCCGCATGCAAAGTTTGCCGCAGTTGATGGGATGAAGCGGGTTCCCTTCGACTTTGATGACCCGCCCTTCCCTGTTTTTGGCTATAATTCCGCAGCCCGCCGGGCACTCCCTGCAAGTTGTGGCATACCAGGCAGCTTTTCCGGTTACCATATCGTCTGGAGCATGAACCAGAGAGAAAAGAGTCTTATCTGCTTCAGAAGTGCAGCCTGCAGTAATGGCGACACTCCCCATCCCGGCAATTTTAAGAAATGTTCGCCGATCCATTTGCAGCAATTTCTCCTTAAAAATCAGAGCACAAAAACAATACAGGTGAAATGGAAACAAGGTTTGGCCACAACAAAACACCTCCTAAAAACAGTGGATGTTTTTTGAGGTATCCTGCATTATATCGGCATGAAACAATTTTTGTCAAGCAGTGAAACCACGTCATTGAGACATGTTTTATGAACATCTGAATCACATCACCATTAACGAAGGCGACGACGTAAAACAATAAAAATTCCTTTACCAATCAATGAAAGATGGCCAGCGCTACCTTTGGAGAAGGATGAGCCGGAGAAAAGATACCTACTCCTCCATTTTGGCAATACAGTCCATAAAATCATCGGCAAATTTGGACTGGAGCCTATCCTCCTGTCCAAACTCTGAGACATCTGTGGCCACATTTCGTTTAGCGCCGTATTCAACATCCCAGCCCTTGGCTTTCAGCATCTCGATCAATTCTTCGGCCTGTTCTTTCGTGGCATCGCCGCCAATGTTTTGTTCCACAATAAAAAATTTCATTGGGTAATCCTTTTTTCTCTTCTTCGTTAAATAGTTAAACAGGTTATGGGTTCCGCTCGTGTCGAATTATTTCATAAATAGAAGTTGTTTATATCAAGATGAACCCATTGTTTTTATATTGAAATCTGTTATTTCTTTACGATCCTTTAACCACGAGTTTACACGGTTTGAAAAAAAGCATTATCCATGGAGCGATTTAACAAATAAAAACTACCCGACCTCTCAATTATTTTGAATCCGGTTAAAATATCTACCAACAATAGCTTAAAAGATCAATCATTGATATTTGCACCCCACATTGATCGCAAACAAAATTGGAAAATATTTAGGGATGATAAATTTCTTTTCGTTTTTTTCTGATTCTACCGGTGATATGTCTTGAAAACTCCCTTACAACCTGATTGTATTGATTATATATAAGGAGAATGAAAATGAAAGACCGTTATTATATTTTTCCGGTGGGCGTTATCAAAAAAGAGGATGAAAATATCCGGATTGAAGTTTATAAAGAATACCGTGACGCGCTTTTGGGGTTGGATGATTTCTCTCACATTACCGTCTGTTACTGGTTTCATGAAAATGATGCCCCTGAGAAAAGAAAAACCATGCAGGTGCATCCAAGAAAAAATAAACAAAACCCGTTAAGTGGCGTGTTTGCTACCCATTCACCCTTAAGACCCAATCTGATCGCTTTATCCGTCTGTAAAATACTGTCCATAAAGGATACCACCATTTTTATTGAAAAAATCGATGCATTCGACGGCTCTCCGGTCATCGACATCAAATGTTTCATCCCCAGCCGTGCTTTGACATCCGACATAAAATTGCCGGACTGGGTGTAATAAGAGAGTAAAGAATCCTGATCTAAAGGACCAGGCTTTGGCTTACCCCTGAAAGGGGCTGTTTTACTTAAAGTCGTATAAGTTAAAAGTGTCTAAAGTGATCTAAAGTGCCTAAAGTTATGGTGTCGCTTCGCTCCAATATTTTTATATAATTGACAGAATTCCTTAACTTTAGTTCACTTCAAACTCTTGCAGCGATTCTTCAGGCAGAGCCGAAGAACTCTGACCCCCGCAACGCGGGGCAGGCTTGGCCCATCGAAGATCCCGCATTGCGGGGAAGGACCAGGTTTTTCAAGGCAAAATAAAATAATGCTGACAGAGCTTTCAGGACAAATTGAGAGAATTACTTATACCAATGAAGAAAACGGTTATACCATTGCCAGGGTTAAAGTCTACGGGCAGCGGGATCTAATAACAGTTGTGGGCTATTTGATGTCACCAGTTCCCGGCGAAATTCTGAACTTGAAAGGTGAATGGGTCAATCATCCCAAGTTCGGTGAGCAGTTTAAGGTAGTGGAATACAAAACTACGGTTCCGGCAACGGTTTTTGGAATTAAAAAATATCTGGGTTCCGGACTCATTAAGGGGCTGGGACCGGTCATCGCCGGCCGAATCGTAAAAAAGTTCGGGGAAAAAACACTGGATATCATTGAAAATGATATCGAAAAACTATCCATGGTTGAAGGTATTGGCGAGAAACGCATTGCCATGATCCAAGATGCTTGGGACGAACAAAAAGAGATTCGTGATGTCATGATGTTTCTCCAATCCCACGGAATCAGTTCCGGATATGCAACAAAAATATTTAAGCAGTATGGAAACCGATCCATTGCAGTCGTCACCGAAAACCCCTATCGCCTGGCAATGGACATATTCGGTATCGGGTTTGTGATTGCCGACAGCATTGCAGATAAACTCGGGTTTTCCAAAAACTCACCGTTGAGAGTTGAAGCCGGCATTCTCTATGTCCTCCACCAGCTTTCAGATGAGGGCCATGTTTTTTACCCGTATGAATATCTTGTGAAGAAAAGTCAGGAGACACTGGTTGTTGATAAAGATACCGTGGCGGAAGCCCTCGGGAATCTCGCAATTGATAAAAAAATCGTTCTTGAAGATTTAAATGAAAGCAGCGACGAATTTAAAGAAAACAACAAAAGTGTTTATCTGGCCAAGTTTCATCTCTGTGAAACCAGCATCGCAACGCGATTTAAAATATTGTCCACCACACCCAAATCCATCCGCAGTGTCAATGTAGAAAACGCCCTCGAATGGGTCCAGGGGCAACTGGATATCCGCCTGGCGGAAAATCAGGCCAAGGCAATACAATGTGCCCTTGAAAATAAGATCATGGTCATTACCGGTGGACCGGGCACCGGTAAAACCACCATCATCTATGCGATTTTAAAAATCTTTTCCAAGCTCAAGGTGAAAACATTTCTAGCCGCGCCAACAGGAAGAGCGGCAAAACGAATGAGTGAGACCACTGGTCATGAGGCCAAGACCATCCATCGTCTTTTGGAGTACAGTTTTAGCAAAGGGGGGTTTCAAAAAAACGAGGAAAAGCCGCTCGGCTGTGACCTGCTCATTCTGGATGAAGCTTCCATGATCGACACCATACTGATGCACCATTTAATAAAGGCTGTCCCGGCCTTTGCTACAGTTATTCTGGTGGGTGATGTCAACCAGTTGCCGTCTGTTGGGGCGGGCAACGTTCTTAATGATATTATTGCATCCGGCGCCATTTCAGTGGTGGAGCTTAACGAAATCTTTCGCCAGGCCAGAGAAAGCCGGATTATTGTCAATGCCCATAAAATCAATAGCGGAATTCTGCCAACATTTGAAGACGATGTGCCGGGCAACGATTTTTATTTCATCCACCAGGAAGATCCTGAAAAAGTTCTGGAGATCATCCTGGAACTGACAAAAGAACGTATCCCCAAACGTTTTGGTTTGGATCCGCTGGACGACATTCAGGTGTTAACACCCATGCACAAAGGTGTGGTTGGTGCTGGAAATCTCAACATGGAACTTCAAAAAAGTCTCAATCCTTTTCAGCAGGAAATCACACGGGGAAACCGCAATTTCAGGGTAAACGATAAAGTCATGCAGATACGAAACAACTATGACAAGGAAGTGTTCAACGGTGATATCGGCAGGATTACCAGTATACGACCGGAGGATGATGAGATTACGGTAATGTTTGACGACCGGGAGGTCCCTTATGCGTTTTACGATCTGGATGAATTGATACTGGCATATGCCGTTTCCGTACACAAATCACAGGGCTCAGAATATCCAGCCGTGGTGGTTCCTGTTCTCACCCAGCATTATATCCTTCTCCAGCGCAACCTGATCTATACCGCCGTTACAAGAGGTCGTAACTTGGTGGTCATGGTCGGCACGCGGAAAGCACTCGCCATGGGCGTACACAACGATAAGACGAAAAAACGGTATACAAATCTGCGATACAGGATGAGCTGAAATACCGCAAGGTGTTAAGACTTGCTGGAGGTAATGGTTTGAAAAGAAGTAATCTGCTGTTTCACCTTACGGCTTTTGCATTTCGGGCATTGAAACTTTTTCTTTTCATACTCTGAAATTTTCATAATCAGGGCAAAGGGCTTTTTACATTTTTCGCAAATGAATTCATATGTCGGCATAACTTCCTCCTTTTGTACATAAAGTCCTTTAACGCTGAAGGTTATAAATGTTTCTTGTTTCTATGGCAGGGAATAACATTTTACTTATCTACAAGCCGTCTCAAAAATGCAGATTACGTTCAAGGACAAGGCGCGAGCCGATGAAAAAGCGGAGCATACATGGGAGTATGTGAGCATTTTGAAGAGGCTCGCAACACCGTAATTGGGCGTTAGACGTATTTTTGAGTGACTTGTATTATTTTATACCTACAAAGGAACATAGTATCAACCATTTTTCTTAATCATTAAAATAAAATTTCCAACACGACATTTCTAAACACTCATCATATCTTTCCTTTTAAATACTTTTGTCTTTTAGGCTCAGGAAACTTTTCAATGGCATACCGCAACATGGTGCGCGGCATCTCTTTGTAATGTTTTTGTAAAAACATCTCTTCGAGTATCATGTCCCTTTTCCCTATTTCACGGAGCATCCATCCCACAGCTTTGTGAATCAGATCCTCACTATCGGTGAGCAGGATCCTTGCAATTTTCAGAGTTTCTTCATATTTTCCGTGTTTGATAAAATAAAAGGATGCCAGAATGGCAATCCGTCGTTCCCATAAATCTTCTGATTTTGCCAGTCTGTAGAGGGGGGCTTTGTTTTTGTCCATGAGATAGTCACCGACAATGTGGTGGGCGGTAACATCCACAAGATCCCAGTTGTTTATGAATTTTGTTTTTTTAAGGTATAGCCTGTAAATTCTTTTTTTGGCGGTTTCATTTCCTTTTACATATTTGCGAACCAGTATCAAAAGTGCGAGCAGTCTTTCTTCATGAATGGCAGACTCGAGCAGAACGATGACGTCTTCAGTAGCTATGTCCTGGAAGTCTTTCGCCACCTTCCGCAAATCAGGGACTTTGACACCGATAAACACATCTCCCTCACCATATTCGCCGGGACCGGTCTTGAAAAATCGTTGAAGAACCTCGGCCTTTTCCTTATTTGCGAGCTGTTTTAATCTCTTTTTTATCTTTTGATTGGTCATTATATAAAATCAAGAAACTGATCTCCAGTAAAGAATCCTGGTCCAGAGGGCCAGGCTTTGGGTTGCCCCTAGAAGGGGCTTGGTTGCCAAAACCGATAAGTGTGAAGTGACTAAAGTGATCTAAAGTGCCTAAAGTTATGGAGACGCTTCGCTCCGCTGATTTTATATAATTGGCAGAATTCCTTAATTTTAGCTCACTTCAAACTTTAGCTCACTTTAGACACTTGTAAAAATTTTCTCGGCATAGCCAAATATCTCTGACCTGGCCCTGAGGACCAGGTTTTTAAGGTCGAATAATTTTTTTTCCAACAGTCGCTCTTTGAAGCCGTCTAAATATTTTTTCCAATAGGAAGCGATGGTATGGGTTTCTTTTGTTTAATATGGGTCACCAGAATGCCGGCAACGATCAACACCATGGCGATAAGGATATTGACGGTCAAAGGCTCTCCCAAGATCAGTCCGCCCAGCAAGACGCCGCTGATGGGCATAATAAAGATAAAAGAATGCAATGCCACGGCGCCGTATCTTTTCAGCAAACTGTTCCAGACCACAAAACCGAAGGATGCCGTAACCAGACTCTGATACACCATAGCACCGATAATTTTAGAATCGATAAAAACGATCATATGATGATCCCACAAAACACCTTCTAAAAAAAAGAAAGGAACCGAAAATATCATTGGAAATAGCGCTATTTGGAACGGCTTGAACGCGGAAATAATCCGTTTTGTATAGACTGCATTACAGGACCAGAGAAAGGCGGCCGCAAGGATCATCACATCCCCAACCTCAAAATCGCTCGCAACCCCTTTTTTCTCCAAAAACACAAACGCAACCCCGGCAAATCCCAGTAGCATACCCATGATTTTTCGTTTGGTAATCCGATCACCGGGAATAAAAAAATGTGCAAGGAACAGTGTGAAAAAAGGTTGAAAATTGACGAGCAAAGTTCCACGGGAAGCATTACTTTTGCTGAGCCCGAGGTAGAAAAGGGATAATTGGGCAGTAAAAACGATAGCGATTATAATTAGCTGAAAAACCTGCTTTTTTTTAATTTCAAAAGATCGTCCTGTGATTCTGGCCCATAAAAAAATTGCCACCGAGGCGATGCCGAATCTGATGCCTGCCGTGGTAAACACCCCCAAACCTTCAAGGCTGATTTTAATGGCCACGGCATTGGCTCCGAAGAGCATGCATATAAACACCGTAAAGGAGGCAGCCAAAAAGGAGAAGTCTTTATTTTGTGGCGCAGCGTCGATCATCAATCTGCTTCTATTTTAATCGTTTCACCCGGATGGGGTACAATTGCCGGAAAGTCTTCATGCTGTAAATGATTTGCAAATGCAAGGGACTGATCCTCCTCGCCGTGAACAACGGCGATTTTTTTGATTTTTAAATTCGATTCTTTGAGAAAACGAAGCATCTCGTTCTTATCGCCATGTGCGGAAAAGCCGTCCAGTTTTTCGACATGAGCCTTTAGCGGATATGTTTTGTTTAAAAATTTTAACAAAGGGGGTGACCCTTTTCGCCCTGATTTTTCATATTCGAGGCCCTGTTCGAGAATGCGGCGACCTAGCGTGTTTTGAGCCATATAACCGACAATGAGGATCGTATGACGGGGGTTGTGGATTTTATGGCGCAAATGATGCAGGATACGGCCGGCTTCGCACATCCCTGATGCCGAAATGACGATATGCGGTTTTTCTTCACGGTTCAGGGCCATGGATTCTTCCACAGAACCCACAAAATTGACTTGATTAAAAAAAAACGGATTTTGGCCTTTTTCTAAAAAGGTTTCATGGGTTTCGTTATCATATACTTCCGGATGTTCTCCAAAGACCCGGGTAATATTGGTGGCCAGCGGACTGTCCACAAATACCGGAACTCGCCGGACTTCACCTTCATTATACAATTCGTGAATGAGATATAACAACTCCTGGGTACGCCCATAGGCAAAGGCCGGTATAATCACCGTTCCATTTCGCTGGAAAGTTTCAGAAAAAATCTTTTTTAGTTTAGGCTTTAAATCCTCTATTGGTTCGTGCAGGCGGTCGCCGTAAGTACTTTCCATAATCATCAAATCCACATCAAGATCATCTTTTGAGAAAGAAAGGGCAGGATTTTTTATGATCGGCTTTTCAAATCTGCCGATATCACCGGTATAACAGATGGTATATTGTCTACCGTTTTCCCGGAATTTAATGATGGTTATGGCTGATCCCAGAATATGACCGGCCTCGTAAAATGTGCAGGTGGCGTCGTTTCCGATGGTTGCCGTGGAACGATAAGGATATCCTTCAAAAGCGTCAAGGGCATATTCTGCGTCTTCCATGCTGTAAAGCGGTGTCACCGCTTCCAAATCATATTTCCCAATAAGTTCATCTATTTTTTCTATGTCAAGCTGATGGCCCCTCTTTTTCAAAAGTTTTCTTATGTCGTTGAGTTCTCTTTTCGAAATATTTTTCTTGGAACCGGAAGTTTTCCTCTCTGACAAAAAAGATCGAACGGTTTTATAATTCAGATAACTTGCATCAGATTCCTGGATATGTGCTGAATCCCGCAAGAGGTATTCACATGCATCAGCTGTCACCCGCGTACAGATGATTCGGCCGCTGAAGTTGTTTTTTGTCAAAATGGGAATTCGACCCGAATGGTCAATGTGGGCATGTGAAAGTACGACATTTGTAAGGGTCGCCGGATCAATCGGAAGGGTTCGGTTTTTTTCACTGGTCTCTTTCCGACGGCCCTGAAACATCCCACAGTCGAGTAAAATACGATTGTCTCCGGTTTCAATAAGATGCATGGAACCCGTAACTTCCCGAACCGCGCCGTAAAAGGTGATTTGCATATCAAGGTTATCCTTTCTGGATGGACACTGGTTAATGAATATTACTAAGGAATACAAATCCAACTCGACATTTTATACTGATATACTGACTTTGATATTAAAACGTAAATAGTTACAAATGCTAAAGGTGAGCTAAAGTTAAGGGGTTTTTTAGCCAATTATATTTAATGACAGCGCGTTAGCGCTACCTCAACTTTAGGCACTTTAGATCACTTTAAACTTTAGGCACTTGTGAAAAGTCTTTCGCAAACATTTCCATGGGTAAGGTTTATGTCGAGTGTCTAATTTACCTATTAGAAATTCAAATCCAGCATTTCTTTTTTTTTATTATTGTTGAACGATTTTTGGAAGGGGTTTTTTCCCTGCCGGTTTGAACCCTTTATCTCGAATTATTTTGTTAAGATCGGAAATTCGCTTCAAATTCTCCGGATGCGATGCAAAGTAATGGCCTATTGTTCCCGGGTCCTGTTCCTTGGGAAGCCTTTTTAAAAAATCGGTTGCACCGGCGACGTTACCATAAGCGCAATTTAATATATCGAGTGCAAATGCGTCTGCACGGGTTTCCTGTTTTCGGGAAAAGCTCAATTCCGTAATATTCAAAGCATGAGCCAGCATTTGGCTGATATTACTGTCAGTGCCGAATAAAAAGGTTGAGATTGTTATGAACACAAAGGCCCTTCCCACACCACGAAGATGATCCCGGTTGGCATAATGGCCCATCTCGTGCGCAAAAGCAAATGCCAATTCGTTTTCAGAGGTTATCTTGCCCAAAAGTCCTGTAAAAACGATAATATGTCCACCTGGAAAGGCCAATGCATTGACCGATGAAGCTTCTCGAACATGTACTTTGAACGGGTAAGGCAGTTTTGTGCAACGTTTCTGAAGGTCCTCCACGAGTGATTGAACATAGCCCCTCCATTCCGAATCGATATCCTCGGCATCTACGGATCGAATAAAAAGTTCCGACATTTTCGTTTCAAGGTCGGTTGAAATCCGTGGCACAATCAGATCTACCGCAAATCCCAGTAGTATATAGATTACAATGACTATAGCGAGCAAAGAGAGGGTGAGGACAAAAAATTCTCGCAGCATAGAGGTGGGCGTCACATTGACATTCGATTTCGGTAACCGGGGCGTATACTTCATCTACTGATCCATACCTAAATTGAGCGTTTCAAATTGTGACAAGATACTAAAAAGATAATAAACTTTTAGCATTTTAATACACCATACGTTTCGTGAAGGCAGGGCAGATAATCACTCATTAGATCTCTATATATTACAAAAATTGTCACGATTTGAAATCCTTCGGACTTGCCGAGTTTACCGGATTTGCTGTGTTGCAGGGTGCTTGCGGTAGCTAACTACGGCAGCGCACCCTGCGCCTTGCATCTCCGGCAAACTCAACAATCGCTCAATTTAGGCTAAAGTCAGGGCAGTCCCGTATGCGATGGCCTCTAAACATCCCACGCCTTTTTTATTTGCATTCCTGCCAATGGTGGATGTTTCGATGCGAACATTGACAATCATCCTTGAATCACCTGCCATTTCCTTCATGCGAAGGAGCGCTTCCCGGCGCGCCCGGTCAATGAGGCTTTCGTATGACTTGACGGTACCGCCAAAGATATTGCGAAGTGATGCTGTGAATCGTTTAAAATAATCGATGGAAATGACGGCACTGCCGTACACCAATTCAGCAGATTTGATCTTATCATCAGGATAGTCGACAGTTTTCATGGTCACGGCGGGTAAATTAATGAACATTTTTTCACGTAGATGGATGGAACGGTAGTGATATCGTTCTGCAAAGGTGCCCGCCAGATAACCGACTGCTATCAGAGTTATGAAAAATAATAAATTATACACCGGCAGTCTCCTTTTATTCGATACGAACGGCTGTTCCATACACATATAATTCAGCGGCCCCTTGGGCAACGGAGGAGGTCGAAAATCTCACATTGACGATGGCATTGGCGCCGAGTTGACGTGCCTGATCAACCATCCGGTCCAATGCTTGTTGACGGGATTCCTGTAAAAGCTGTGTGTACCCTTTTAGCTCCCCGCCCACCAGATTTTTAAGGCCCGCCATTATATCTCTACCTACATGTTTGGCTCGGATCGTACTTCCGGAGACCAATCCAAAATGCTCTACAATATTTTTGCCGGGAACCGTTTCAATATTGGTGATAATCATTTTGCCTCCATTGTTTTGCCGTTATGGTGGAAAAGGGCAAAGCGGTCAACTTGTTCAGAACTCAAGTCTCGCACCCGAATATGGCCAAAAAGCTTTAAAAGCGGAAAAAATTCTAAATAATTTGATCGCCGGTCAAAAAAAAGCCCTTACACTCACTTTTTTCATTGAAATTTTTTTATTTATTTAGCATAAGTAATTTCTCATTTCAATATAGCCCGATTTTAATTAAATATAATTTTTTGAAATTTTTGATAAAAAGATCGTATAAAGCTTAAATTATTGTTTTTTATGAGGAGGAAGAGGATGTACAGATTACGAGTGGGGGTATTGTGTTTGGTGATGGTTTTTATTTTTGGAATGGCGCTAAATGCCGCCGGACAGAATAAAAGCGATACAAAAGAAGCCGTTGAGGATATGCTTGTCCCGATGGGCATTATTGTGCTGGAGCCCGATCCCTCGGTCAAACAAAAGAGAGCTCCGGTCGAATTCCATCATGCCAGACATTTTACCTATGATTGTCGAACATGCCATCACAAATGGGAAGGAAGTACCAAAGTCGCCAACTGTACAACATCAAAGTGTCATGATCTTTTGAAAGCGCCGAAAAAGCCGACAAAATACCTGACTTATACGGAAAAGGGGATAAAGTATTACAAATATGCCTACCATCAAAACTGCATCGGGTGTCACAAAGAAATAAAAGTCAAGCAGGAAAAAATGGAGATGTTATACAAGACGTCGGAAAAACAGAAAAAAAACGTTCCAACCAGTTGCACCGAATGTCATCCGAAAGAATAAGCTTAACGGTTTCGCACCAGGACAGGCTTAGATCTCTTCAAACTCTTGTCCTGTTTCTTCAGAAGTCTCTCCAGAAATAGCAACCATGTTCAGCGCCGCTGAATAAAAAATGGTTGATTCTTCAAGCTTATCAAGGGAAAGCCGTCCGTCCACGGCTATTTTACCGATATTGAGATCCTCACTTCAAAATTTGACCTGCAAGTTTCCGGTTTAAACTTGTATATGGCTTTATCGTTGTGATAAATAAATGGATCATCTTTTTTAAAAAGCGTGTCGGGAAAACAGGATGTCACAAAGAAAAAACTTAATGTCTTTTATGAGAGAGAACAAGACGCTTTTTATCATTATTTCAGTCGTTCTTTTTTTGATTGAACTCGAGATTTTTGCGCTTGTAGCCATGAAGTCCGGCCGACAATCCTGGCTGCAGGTGATGGATGCCAACGGAAATGTCATACATGAGACAGACGGTAAAAATCTCAGCGAGTTCAATAAATACTATTTTGAAAAAACATTCGGTCCCTTTGAACAGTACCAGGTCAAACTTGTAACCAAGGACCTCCCTTTCCCGTTCAGAGCATGGTTTGCATCGGCTGTAGGGATACCTGTTGCTGCCTTTCTTTTGTTTGCTTTTTTTGTGCGTGCATATCAGTCCCTTTTTTTAAAGGAAGAAAAAATCATAGATGAAACGGATTCAAAAAGAACGGAATATGAATACCGATTCGAAAAGATCATCGCTGCAATCAGCAGGTTTAACATTTTTATCATAGGGTTTCTTATTTTCCTTGCCGTCTTTTTATACTGGGTTATTCCCAATTTAATCGTCTATATTGGGCGGACAGGTACCGAAACAATAATTCGATATAAATGGATTTTTTTGGCTGTGGGCATTGTTTTCCTGGGCCTGTTCATATGGATAATTTATTTAAGGTATCTTTTAGCCAAAAAGGCCATAGACCGTCAGGCTGAAATCGACAAATATCACCTCCAGTTGGAATACAACAAGATCGATGATCGTCCTCCTCAACTGACATACGAGCAGGAAGACACATCTGAGAGTATCCCTTGATCCCTGCTCATCCTATCATTTTTTTAGTCATTTTCATTGATTTTGAAGAGATTTCTATCTAAAATCGTTCCAAAATTCTATTTTGCCTTGACATTTGGTTTGTCCTTTGAGATGAGGATATTGGATTGTTTTTTAGTATAGGGACATGTTGTTTTTGCGGGTCGATTTCGCTCTAAAGGACCTTTCCCTTTTGCTGGCGTGACGACTTGAAGCTTAGGTCAAAATTGAAAGGATTAAGAAGGAGGTCAGAGTTATGGCAGATGGGATTGTAAAGTGGTTTAGTGACAAAAAGGGATTTGGATTCATAGAGCAGGAAGACGGAACAGACATTTTTGTCCATTATTCATCCATCACTATGGATGGATTCAAAACCCTTGCCGAAGGAGAAAGGGTAACGTTTGACGTGGAAGAGAGCGATCGAGGACCCTCGGCCAAGAACGTCAAAAAAGCTTAGTTTTTTCAAAAACCATGGTATTAAAGGCATCTCATTGAAACAAAAATGAGATGCCTTTTTTTATTTTTTCTCTAATTCCTTCCATTTTTCAAGAGGCAAAAAATCGGTCAGTTCCATGATTAATGAGTTCCCTTCTAAAATAGACAAATCAGCACTAAAAACATTAGGCACTAAGACACCAAGGATATATTTATTATTCTTTCTTTGTGCCTTGGTACCTTTGTGGCAGAATGAAAAACGTTTTGCACCAATAAGCACAAATTTACAAATAAGCTACTTCTTAATTATCTGTTCTGAAGCCATCTTTCAAGCCTGGAAAGCCCTTCTTCTATCGAAATTTTAGGCACGTACCCCAAGTCTTTTTTTGCTGCGCTGATATCGAACCAGTGGGCTGTTGAAAGTTCATCGGCTAAAAAACGTGTCATCCGGGGTTCGCCGCTGATCTTAAACATCTTATAGAAAATTTCCAGGACAGCGCCAATCATCCATGCTGTGTTGCGGGATATCGAACGCTGAACAGAAGCCAGACCGGCTCTTTTTAAAATATTGTTGACCATCTCCCATAAAGGAACGGGATCGTCCTGACTGATAAAATAAACCCTGCCGGAAAGGTTATGGTTTTGTTCCAATATGTCAGCAGCTTGAATATGAGCATCGGCGGCGTTATCTATGTAGATGGTATCCACCAGATTTCTGCCGTTTCCCACCTTAACAAGGCAATTCGCCCGTTCAATAATTCTCGGGACCAGATGATTGTCCTGTGGACCCCATATCAAGTGGGGCCTCAAAATGATGGTCTTCAACCCCTCATCACCGACCGCTATTACAGCCTGTTCGGCCATGGCCTTTGTTTTCGGGTAATGGGCATGAAATTTTTCAGGATAGGGGATAGACTCGTCAACACCTTCCATATCGATACCATCAAAGACAACACTGGGCGAACTGGTATAAACAAGTCGTGAAATGTTATGTTTTTTGCAGGCGGCAATTACGTTTTGTGTCCCGATGACATTGGTTCGGTAATACGCTAAATAATCTCCCCAGACACCGGGTTTTGCCGCAACGTGAAATACGAGATCTACTTCCCGGCATGCCTGTTCGACAGCGGTTGCATCACCGATGTCTCCCTGGATCTGCTCAACCCCCATTGCCGCAAGTTCCGGATAAAAACGCCGTGAAAAGCTGATGACACGGTCGCCTCTTTCCACCAATTGTCTGACAATGGCGCCTCCCAAAAATCCGCCGCCGCCCGTGACCAGAACCTGATCGGAAGACTTGGTTTTTATGGATTCATTATTTTTCATTCAACTTAATCCTAAGTTGAGCGATTTTCAAGTTTGCCGCAGATACAAGGAAGATGTTGTTTCGCTATAGTCGTCTATGCGGAACGGCATCTGACGCAGTAGATGCGGTGAAATCGGAAATCCCGCAGGGTTTCAAATTATTGAAATTCAAAATGTCAGAATACCTTAATAATTTCGTTGAATTAACCATTTCAAAAATTTGAAACTTTCAGCTTAGGTTAATTTCTTTTTAGCCCATATTGCCAGTTTTTCACGGAAAATTTTTGAGTTATGTCTAATGTCCACCGGAAAAGACTTGTGAAACAATATGGATTTGATGTCCTTTGTCAATTCATTCTGCTTGGCAAGCTCAAAAAGCTCATTTTTTATCGTCTTTTTGTTTAAGTGATGGCGACTTCGTTTCAGGTCGATGCATATGACCGGTTTTTGTTGATTGCGGGAGCCGATTCCCACAAGGGCGCTTCGAAACACTTGTGGATGATTGTTGAAGATGGCTTCACAAGGTATGGTAAAAAGGGTATTCTCTTTGGTCACCACACGATGGCTTTTTCGGCCGCAAAACCATATCCTCCCCCTTGAATCTTTCCATCCCACATCTCCCATCCGATGCCAAAAAAAAACTTTGTCTTCGATCTTGGTCACTGCGTCGACTTCAGGCTTTTCAAAATATTGCCGGGTCACGAGATCACCGGCTACCGTTATCTCACCCATATCACCATCTTCGACTTCAAGATCGTCCGACCACTTCTGAATAGGATCATCACTGATTTTTATGATGCGGATCTTTAGATCATTGATGGGTCGCCCGATGCATATCCCGTAGCCCTTTTCACTGAACTTTCGGGTTTCAGTGAGAATTTCATTGCTGGTGATGGATATTATGGGCACCGCTTCGGTAGCTCCGTAAGGTGTATGAATCTGGGCATTTTCATCCAGCATGGGAGTAAATTGTTCGATAATCGATGGTAATACCGGTGCGCCGGCGGAAATGACCCGTTTCAGGGACGGCAGCAAAATGTTCTTATTTTTTCCGTATTCACCCACGCGATTCAAAAGAGCGGGAGAAGCAAACATGCTGGTTACGCCCTGGTCTTGAATGGCCTCGATAATCTTTTTCGGATTTACACGGGCAGGCTTGGTGGAATCCATATCCGGAATAACGGAGGTAATCCCCAAAGGCGGCCAAAACAGCGCAAAAAGCGGAAATGTGGAAAGATCGATTTCATCCATGGACAGTCCAAGATGGGTTTTTATGTGACGCAGTTGTGCATCGAAGTTTCCGTGAGTGTATACTACACCCTTGGCAGGACCTGTGCTGCCCGTTGTAAACAATATGGCGGCTGTGTCGTTTTCCCGGGTTTTAGCCATAGAATAGGGTTTCCAGGGTACTTGACGCATCTGATTCAGGGTAAAGCCTTTCCAGAACCAGCGCCTTCCCACCGTTACCCATATCCGAACGGTTTTAAAAAATTTAGGATAAAGGGTTCGAATCACATGAGCCTGTGGAATACCGATAAACGCTTCCGGCCGGCCTTCTTTGAAGCATTCGACCATTCGGCGAATCCCCATCCCCGGATCCACGACCACCGGAACGGCCCCGGTTTTGAACAGGGCGAAAATAATAATAAAGAATTCCAGGCTGGGTTTTACCATTAAAATGGTCCTGGTCCCGCGGGTGATTCCAGCGTTTTCCATCCCGTGCGCCAGACAATCGGATTCTCGATCCAGCTGCAGAAACGTCAAATGAGAATACATCACCCGGCCGGAGCTGTCCCGCCCCGCAGGATAAACAACCGCCCGTTTGTACGGTGCGATTTTGGCCACTCTTTTCAGGTAGGACGCGATATTTACGGCATGACGCTCTTTTTCGTGATTGTTTGGGCTCATCTGTTCGAATCGTTTCTTAATCTAAAGCTATTATAATCTATCAATATTATCGACTTCGTAAAAAGTCAAATTTCGACGACAAAATAAAAAGCTTCAAATTCCAGGCGCGCAAATTCCGAGGAATGAGGCTTACTTATTGTACGCTGCAGTGACGAGGAATGCAGCGCAACGCAGAAGCTGGACTTTTTACGAAGCCGTCAAGATTGTCGATACGGAATTCAAGCATAAGCTACAATAACTATCTACGGTTGTAAAGATGCTTTATTATTAGCATGGCCAGACATGCGGAAAGATAAATAAGATTTTGAAAAAAGAGAATACGGGCTGGAAAATTTTTGGCATAAAAAAGTGAAACTCCCCGCGGCTAATCGCGGGGAGTTTCACATATCTTATTTTGAGCATATCCAGCTAAGGAAATCTCAATGTATGCATATGAGCCTCTTCAATACGGCGTTCGATATATGAGGCTAAGGATGGGTCATATTTATAAAGGTCGAAACAGTAGCCGTCTTCCCCAAGAATACCTTTCGGCACGAGATTGCCCAGTTCATCCGGGTCTGTGACCATTTCCTCGTAAAAGCATATTGAGAGCCATCGGTTGTCGGGGTCATCATCTATGATATCCACCAAAGCAAACAGGAATTGGCTCTTTTCATGACGATTCTTTAGGCTCGCCCTCAGTGAATAGCTTACACCGGGACGTGATATGAAATTGAGGACGGTTCCTTTTGTTGTTCTGAGCTTATCAATTACTCTTAAAAAAGTTTGTTTCATCTTCTGGGGGTCGTTTTCCCAGGCCTCGAGAAATCCGACCATCTCGAGAAACTCATTTTCATCGACTAAAACACCGTCTTCGTTTTTCATCCGTTCAGTAACTCCTGTTCTATAATAATCGCCTTAATTAATGCAGCATAGTATTTGAGTAATTCATTATGGCAACATATTTTAAACTTCAAAAATATTTTCGATTACAATAACTATCGACGATTGTAAAGATGCTTTATTACATGAATCATTCATGATGCCTAACATGTGCAAAGATAAATAAAGTTTTGAAAAGTCCGATTTCAACAGCATATTCTCAATAGATCACAACAAATGCTGACTCTCAAATACGGAATAGATATTTGAAAAGCGATTTTAATTTGATATTTACAGTTCAAAATTGATATCTATCAGCTTTAATTAACTTCATGTATTGGTAAGGAATGTAAGAAATTAAGAGGTAATAATTTTTGAGATACGTGATTATCATATCACAATTCCTATTGAAAATAGATACTTGCAAGGTATCTGGATCGAAAGGTTACGATACGAAACATATTGAATGACTGTATTTTCATGAAAAGCTTCTGCCATTTTCCGACTTTGTCAATACCTTCATTAGTCTATCACAAATGAAAATAATTGCAGTTCCGACCCCTCCATGTTATTCAAACCTAATAGAAAATCATATCAACAAGTGATCATATTCAATGAGCAAGTCTATATTTTTTATATGCGAACAATCTTTTAGATCCAAAAAATGACGGTCAGTGCCTGTTCTTTCTAACGATCCCTAATACACTCAAACAATACACGCTTTAGAAAAAAATTGTCCATTCCGCTGAAACATAAAGCTTTAGAGCAAAAACTCCCCGCCCCTGAATTTTCTATCTAAAGAATTTCTTTTGCGTGTAAAAATTCCGTCACCACCTTTGCTGTTTGGCGTTTTTTGGCATCTACCTCAAAATTAAGCTGTTGCATGGTGGCATCATCGATTATTCCGCCGAGAAGCTCCAGAACATCACCAATTTCAGGGTATTTTTTCAGGATGTCTTCTCTTATCACAGGGGCAGCATGATAAGGAGGGAAAAATTGCCGGTCGTCTTTGAGCGGTTTCAGGTGGTATGATGCAATACGGCCGTCCGTAGCAAAGGCACAGATCACATCCACCTCTCCTTTGGCTATAGCCTCGTACATGAGGGAAGGATCGAAATCGCGGACTTCTCCAAATTGCAGATTGTAGGTTTGACGGAGTCCGGGGTAACCATCAGGTCGTTCAGCGAATTCTGCGGTAAAACCAGCCCGCAGCCCCTGAGCCAACGCCTGAAGATCAGATATCGTATTCCATTTATATTTCTCGGCATCGGCTGCCCGGACCGTAATCGCATAGGTGTTGTTAAATCCGAAAGGTTTCAGCCACTGTAAATTAAAGCGCTCATGGTACACTTTGGTGACGTGGTCCAGAGCTTTCTCAGGATCAGCGATCACCGGGTGTTTTAAAATCGCCGTCAACCCCGTTCCGGTGTACTCGGCATAAAGGTCGATTTCTCCGTTGACCAGGGCGCCGTGACAGATCATGGTACCTCCGAGATTAAAGCGGCGCTGCACTTTGAAATCCGTTTTGGCTTCGATCAGTTGGGCCATCATCTCACCGAGAATAAGTTGTTCCGTAAAATTCTTGGTTGCAAGCCTGATAATTCTGCGGCTTGTTTCAAATCGTGTTTCCGACTTGAAAATCCATCCGGGTTTTGTGAAGTAGGCAACGCTACCGATCAGAATTAAAGTAACGGGCAGCATAAAAGCCAGCGGCCGCATGAACGACTGAGCCGATCCCTTTTTATCCCTTTTTCTTTCCGGTCGAAGCCCCCATTCAAAAGCACCGATGGAAAAATCCACCACAAGGGCGAGCAGTGCCGCAGGAACGGCACCGAGAAGAATGAGCTTTGTATTTGCCAAGGCCAGACCACGATTAATGAACTGGCCCAATCCGCCGGCTCCGATAAAGGCTGAAAGCGTGGCGATGCCTACCCCGACCACTGCTGCGGTGCGTATGCCGGCGACGATCACCGGTGCAGCCAAAGGTATTCTCACCATCATAAGCTGCTGGTATTCTTTCATACCAATCCCTTCGGCAGCTTCCATCACCTCGGCGGAGACTTCCTCAAGCCCCGTGAGAGTGTTTCTGGCAATCGGAAGCAGGGCATAGAGGGTAAGGGCAATAAGTGCAGGCAGGACGCCGATCTTGTTGAGCAGCGCCAGCAAAAAGACCAGCATGGCCAGGCTTGGTATGGTCTGAAGAATACCAATGACTCCCATTACCGGCCCGCGCAGCCAGGTGGTGCGGGACAGGAGAATACCTACAGGGATCCCGATGGACATGGCGGCCAGTGTAGAGCAGCCTGTCAGCATGAGGTGCTCACCGGTTCGGAGCCAGAGTTCCGGTAAACGTTCGACGATATACCCAAACAAAGCATCCAAGCGCATATTAGGTGTCCCTTATGGTAAAAGTTTCCGGCTCTCTTGTTGTAAATAAATCCCGTACGAATTGGGTTGCCGGTGCTTCCAATATATCCTTTTTGGTCCCGATCTGTTCCAGATGGCCTTCATGCAGAATGGCAATGCGGTCGCCGAGCAGAAGCGCTTCATGAAGGTCATGTGTAACAAAGACAATCGTTTTTTTGAGTTGTTTTTTCAAAGTCAGTAATTCTTGCTGGAGGGCCTCACGGGTGAGGGCGTCAAGAGCACCGAACGGCTCGTCCATAAGTAAATAGTCGGGATCTGCTGCAAGGGCTCGGGCCACGCCAATCCTTTGCTGCTGACCGCCGGAGAGTTCATCGGGAAATCTTTGGGCAAAACTCTTGGCCGGGAGTCCGACCAGGTTCAGCAGTTCCTGCATTCGTTCTCGCTTAGAACGGCTAGACCATCCGAGAAGTCGCGGAACAATTTCAACATTCTGTTCAACGGTCATATGGGGAAACAGCCCGATCCCCTGGAACACATATCCGATTTGACGCCGCAGCTCCACTGGATTCCGGCCCATGACGTCTTTACCATCCACTTCAACGGTCCCTTGGGTAGGTTCAATCAGACGGTTGATCATCTTCAACGTCGTTGTTTTGCCACACCCCGATGAACCCAGAAGGACCAGCGTCTCGCCTTTACGGACCTGGAAAGAAAGATCCTTGACGGCATAGGTTTGTCCGCCGTCAAATGATTTGGAAACATGCGTTAGTTTGATCATGATTTCTTTGATGGTTTACTTGAAAGGCCGCCAGGATATAAATATTAAAAAAACTTGAAGAAAAAAATTGTATTGCTTTATTGATTTTTCTACAGTAATAAATTGTTTGAACTAAAACCTTTTTAATAGGAATAAAATAAAATGTCAACTGACAGCAACGACAATCTAAATACTATAAACAAAATTTTCCCGCCTGACCACACCAAGCAGATTATTTTTTCGATCCGCAGGCTCATTCAGGCGAGTGAGCTCTATACCAAGGAATTAAACAAAAAATATCAGGTAAGCACAGCACAGCTCAACTGCATTTTAACGCTTTTTGAGTATGGTCCTTTACCTCCATCCCAAATAGCCAAGCATATGATGGTTAAGTCCAGCACGGTCACCGGAGTTGTCGACCGTTTGGAAAAGAAAGGAATTGCGGAACGGATGCGAAACTCTCCGGATCGCCGTGTGATTACTATCCAGCTTACCGAAACCGGAAAAAAGTTGGCCGAAAATGCCCCGCCGCCCATTCAGCAGAAGATCATTGATGGTTTGAAACAGACTGACAATAACAAAGTGGAACAGATCATGAGGTCCCTAAACATGCTTACCAGCATGCTTGACGTCCAGGATTTGGAGGTCAAGTAGCACTACGGATTGTATCTTTTTCTCGATCGCTAAAGCCTTCCGAAAACAGCCCCGTCTGGAATTTTAAAAAAACCTTTACAAAAGAAATTTATTTGTGTAATAGTTATAGTTCAAATAATTTAGACTAAACATATCTCTATATAAAACTTTGAGACCTTTAGAAAATGTTCAATTTTGTTCAAGTCAAAGACCTCGGGCTTTGAGCGGGGAATGCCTTAGATTTTGACCGAAGGAATACATTGAGTATTTCGAGGGTTACAATTTGAGTCTGACGCAAAACTTGATCAAAAGGGATGTTTTCCAAAGGTCTTATTTTTTTGAAGAAATAATCCTTGTTAATGCGAGGCGCTTTTAAGATGGAAGTCATACCGACCATAGATAAAAATGAATTGGCCAAGCTTTTTGGGAGTGACGAGTTTGGCAATGTTTCCCGTTCGACCTGCACGAAAATAGAAAAGTTGGAAGCGGTATTTAACGAACTCATCGATCCTTCTTTGCATCACCAGAATATGGAGGTCGATTCAGTCAAAAAGGGAACCGTTCATCTCGAGGAAGGGCCGGAACTTAAAAGCCCAAAACTTTCAAAAACGTTAAAGGGTTGTGAGTCAATCGTGTGTTATATTGCCACCTTAGGTGTTGACATTGAAGACGAGATCAACCGGCTCATGAATGAAAAACACTTGGCAGAAGCATATATCCTGGACGCTATGGCGTCCGTAGCTGTTGATAATATGGTGGCAACGTTTCATCAGCGCATGAAAAACAAATATGAAGACCAAAGCAAACAGGTGTCCTTATGCTTCAGCCCAGGTTATTGTGATTGGCCCATCACCGACCAGAAAAAGTTGTTTAGCATGTTCGATTCAAATGAGTTGGACGTTGAACTCACAGATTCCTGCTTCATGCAACCCCGCAAGTCTATTTCCGGTGTTTTCGGAATAACGACGCTCAATTCGAACCCATCCACTCATTCTTATAATCCTTGCTTGGAGTGCAGCCGAAAAAATTGTTCCGAACGAAGAAATTCAACCCATTAACCTTGTGCCAGGTTTAATCTAATAATGGAGGTTTAGATGATAACGAGGAAAGGCTTGCCGGGAGGGCAGTACAAGCCTCTGGCCGATGAAGATATTATAAAAATACATGAAACCAGTCTGCGGATCTTTTCCGAAGTCGGCATACAGGTGAATTTTCCGGAAGCCTTAGAACTGTTTAAACAAGCCGGTGCTAATGTCGACGATTCCACCAAAGTGGCCAAGTTCGATCCGGATCTGGTCACAAAACTGATCGAATCAGCCCCTTCGGTTGTCCGCCTTTATGGAAGGGCTGATAATGGTGAGTTCGACTGTGAAATCGGCGGAAGCAATGTTTATATGGGAACCGGCGGAACCGCCCTGAATGTCCAGGATCCGGGCAGCACCGATGCGCGACGATCAAAACTCGAAGACATTGTCAATATGGCCCGCCTGGTGGATGCCTTAGACAATATTCACTTTTACATGCTCAACGTATTTCCCAATGAGCTACCGATTGAGAATGTAGATGTCAACCGCTTCGGCGCGGCTCTCAACAATACCCGCAAGCATATAATGGGCGGGGTTTATACGATGGAAGGGGTGAGAAATGTAATCAGAATGGCGGAAGTTATCGCCGGTTCTTCGGAAAAACTGAGACAGCGCCCATTTATTTCCATGGTAGCATGTAACATCAGTCCTTTTAAACTTGATCAAAGCTATGGCCAGCTTGCCATGGAGGTTGCAAAGCACGGTATACCTGTGGTCGTACCTGCAGAGCCGCTTTGCGGTGCTACCGCTCCCATTACCCTGGCCGGCAATCTGGTCGTGCTGAACGTGGACACGCTCATCGGTGTTATGCTCACCCAATTGGTTAACCCGGGCACTCCGGTATTATACGGAAGTGTCGCTTCGATTACCGATATGCGTGACATGAAGTACCTTTCAGGTGCCGTGGAAATGGGACTGCTGAATGCCGCTGCAGCCCAGCTGGCCCGCTTTTACAACCTTCCCTTATATTCCACAGCCGGCATGTCTGATGCCAAAACCAATGATACCCAGGCCGGTTATGAATCGGCTCTGACTGGTTTGTTGGTCGCACTGGCCGGCGGCAACTTTATTCATGACGCCGCCGGTTTTATCGAGTTTTGCATGACCGCCTCATACGACAAGCTGGTAATAGACAATGAAATCATAGGGATGATTATGCGAGCGGTGGAAGGAATCCAGGTAAACGAGGAAACCCTGGCTTTCGATGTTTTGAAGAAAGCGGGACCGGGCGGCCATTTTGTTTCCAACCGCCATACGCGCAAATTTATGCGCACCGAACTGTATCAGCCTCAGCTTAGTGACAGGAATAACCGCCAAGACTGGGAAAGAGAGGGGGCCAAATCAGCACAGGCTCGAGCGACAGAAATCGTCGGAGAAATCCTGGCAAAGCCTGAAATACCTGTTCTTTCTTCTGAAATACGCACCGAGATCCGCAAAGAGATCCCCGGTCTGCAAGATGGTATCATATGAAAAGGTGATGGAGGTAAGCGTTTATGATCATCATTGGGGAAAAAATTAACGCCACCCTTGATGCTGTAAAATCAATAATATTAAATCGTGACACCAAAAGTCTTTTAGATTTAACCCAAAAGCAGGCATCTGCCGGCGCTGATTATATTGATGTGAATATAGGCACCGGCGTGGGATCACAGGAAGATGAAATTCGATCCATCAAATGGGCGATAGAGAGTATTCAAGGCCAAGTCACAACACCGCTTTGCATTGACAGTGCCGATCCAAAGGTGATTGCTACCGGCCTTGAAACTTTAAACGCTAAACCTTCCATGATCAATTCGGCCAAAGCCGAGAAGCACAGCCTAGAGGCGGTGGTACCGCTTGCCGCCGAACATGATTCATTGTTAATTGCCCTGGCAATGGACGAAGACGGCATTGCAAATACGGTAGACGGCCGGCTGCGATCCTGTGAAAAAATTTGTACCGCCTGCCAAAAGTACGGCGTTCCGATTGAAAATCTTTATATAGATCCTTTGGTTATGCCGATCAGTACCGATATAAACTCAGGATTGGTAACCCTTGAGACCATTTTAGCCATTAAGAAAAGTTTTCCCGGTGCTAAAACGGTGACAGGGCTTTCAAATGTTTCTTACGGTCTACCCCAACGACGCAGGCTCAATATAGCTTTTTTGCACATGTGCATCTTTGCAGGGCTTGATGCCGCCATTGTCGATCCTTTGGATGAAGAATTGATGGCAGCAATAAAAACCGGAGAAGTCCTGGCCGGTAAGGATCGTTACTGCCGGCGGTACATGCGGGCCTTTAGAAAGTAAATTTAAGGAGGATATAGTGATTGAATTATTCAGACCGGGAATCGTGGTAAAGCCTTACGAGCGATTAAACGCGGAGCAATTGACCTGGCTCGATCAAGCGTCGTTGTCCATATTGGAAGATCCGGGAATCTGGTGCTACAACGAGCGGGCGGCAACTCTTTTAAAAGAACATGGTGCGCGTGTATGGGAAGAAGATGGTTCCGGAGCACCGTGCTGGCGGGTAAGCTTTCAATCCGGGCTTATCAAGGAAGCCGTCGCCCAGGCGCCTTCGCGTTTTGTGCTCGGTGCCCGTATACCGGAAAATCGCCTGCTAATCGACGCTGAAATTCCCAGGGTTTATTTTGGAACAGGGTCGGAAGCCAATATATGGCTCGACGCCGAGATGGAGGACTTTGTCAGCAAAACAAACAGCGACGTTGAAGTAAAAGTGCCCCGCTACACCGAGCAACGGGGCAGCACGGCTTTGCTGAGCCGGGCGGCACACCTTTGTGATAAACTCGAGCACCTGGATTTCTTTATTCGACCGCTCAATATCCAGGACCCCGAGATTACCTCCGACAACCATGATGTGAATAAATTTTTCGCAAGCCTGAATAACATCACTAAGCATGTTCAGGCCGGCCTGACCAGCTTATCGAGTTTAGGTGATGTGATTAAAATGGCCCAGATCATTGCCGGGGGCCAAGAGGCCTTAAGAGACAACCCTGTGGTTTCGTTTATCGCCTGTATATTTAAAAGCCCGCTGCAGATTGTAGATGACACGGCCGCAAAAGTCTTTGCCATTGTAGAAGCCGGCCTGCCGCTGGTCATTTCGTCTTCACCCCAGGGCGGCTCATCCGCCCACATTCAAGAAGCCGGCATGGTCGCCCAGATTAACGCAGAAATTCTGGCAGGCATCGCCCTGACCCAAATGATCAGGCCCGGAGCACCGGTTCTTTACGGCAGCGTTCCGGTTCGGGCGCGGTTGGACGATCTGCATGATCTCTACGGATGCCCGGAGTTCAATCAGTATAATATCGACTGTGTGCAGCTGGCGCGCTACTATAATATTCCCTGTTATTCCACCGCCGGGGTCGGCGATGCCAAAGTACCCGGCATGCAGGCGTTGTACGAGAAACTTTTTACCCATCTTTACATGGCCATGAGCGGGGCACAGTACATACATTACGCTTTCGGCCTGCTGGATCGCACCAATACCTTTTGTCCGGTTCAGGCGGTCCTCGACAATGAACAGATCGGTCACATCAAGCATTGTTTGCAGGCGCCTAAAGTCGATCGCGAAGAGATCGAGGATACGCTTAAAACAGTAAAGAAAGTGATGGCTTCGAGCCACCGGCTTTTTGCACGTTTTGCCCGCAAGGCCATGCACCGCGGTGACATCTCCGCGCCCTATCGTTTTGAAACCAAAAAACTGGAAGACCGTGTCATCGAGAATGCTTTGATATACATGCAGCAGCTCGAAGCCCAGCCGGCCGATCATTTGAATCCGGAAATCCAGGAGAAAATTTTAAAAGAAATACCGGGAATCCTGCCGAGCCTGGCGCAGCCATCAACTGCCGGGTGATGATAACGGGAAAGACCAGCAAAACATCTATAAGATTTTGAGAATAAAGGAGAACAGATGACAGCACATGAGCTTTTGGAAAAAATTGCCTTCAACGTCATCCAGGGAAGGGTGGAGGCTGAAGATGAAGGTTTCGATGAAGGACTGGAAGGCCAGCCGGGGGTTACCGAACTGGTCAACGATGCCCTAGCCCAGGGCCTTGAACCCAAGGAGATCGTTCTCAAAGGATTGACCACGTCGATGGAAGCGGTGGGGGAAAAGTTCGAACGCAATGAATATCTCATACCGGATATGCTGGCATCGGCCGAGTGTGTCGGCGTGGCCATGGACATACTGAGCCCGCATCTGATGAAAGCCGGAGTCGAAGGCAAGGGGAAGTTTGTTATTGCCACGGTCGCCGGAGATTTGCACGACATCGGCAAAAACATTGTGGCCATCATGCTCAAGGGAGCCGGATACCAGGTCATTGATCTGGGCACTGATATCTCTGTGGAACGGATCACGGCGGCGGTCAAGGAAAACCAGGCACCTTTTCTAGGCCTTTCGGCCTTGTTGACTACCACCATGCGCGTTATGGAAGAGGTTATTCAGCAACTAAAAGAAGAAGGGATTCGTGACCGCGTCAAGGTACTTATCGGCGGGGCCCCCACATCCATTGAATTTGCGCAGGAGATCGGTGCGGATGCCTATTGCAAAGACGCGTTTCAGGCCATTAACCTTCTGAAAACCACGGTCACTTGAACGGTTGTCTGTAAGGAGGCCAGGATGTCAGAGAAAAAAGCATATACCCAGGCATTTCAAACCGGAAAGTACGACAAGGCCACCGGCCTGCTGGGAAAATATGACAATGTCAGAAGGTTTTGGGAAGATCAGGTAACCGCCATTTTTTTACGCCCTGCCCTCAACGATTTGGTGGAGCGCAAGAAAAAGCGATTGGAACGTATACGTATACTGGATGTGGGCTGCGGCAGCGGGGACGGGTATGACCTGATCATGGGGGTTACCACCAAGCACCCGGGCATCTGCGATTATATTGTCAACGCCGTCACCGACGACATGTTAAAGGAATATGTCGGCATTGATCTTAACGAAAATTTGATTCAGCAGGCGCTGGACTACTATGGTGACAATTCCAAATTACGATTTGAAACGGCAGATATTTCCCAGGGTATGCTTCCCGGATTTTTGGATGAAGAACCGCCCTTCGATTTATACTTTACTTCTTTCGGGACCCTTTCACACTTTACCAGTGAGCAATGCATTAAAATCATCGCCGACATTTGCAGGCACGCACCTGAACATGCCCTTTTCATGGGAGACTGGCTCGGTCGTTACACTTTTGAATGGCAGGACTTGTGGCACCACCCGGCCGATCAGGAGTACTTCATGGACTACCGCATATCCTATATCTATCCCGAAGAGGAGAGGGCCACCGCCGATGTGGCCGCTTTTCCGCTCAAGCTTGTCTGCCGCCAAGAAATCAAAGCGATTATTGAAAGCGCCTCGCAGGAAGCCGGTGTGGCCATCAAACCACTGGTGTATTTCGATCGATCCATATTCATCGGCCGCCACCTGGATACGGGGGATTACAACAAAAACTGTCCCAAGCTTCGCGGCCCGGTTAACGCCCTTTTTGAAACTTACGTGCGGACGGATTTAGAGAACTTATTGGTCGATTATGTCCCCCGGGCGGGATTTGAGCACCTCAATAACTTCTTTGAATCGTTTTTCATGTCCAGCAATGCCCTGGTCAAATACACCATGGGTCTTCTTGGCGACTACGATTGCGACACCGGTAAGCTGGAATGTATCCCGGAGATCCTTTCCTTTTACCCGAAACCGCTTCAGGAGGCCATGGAAACCATGCGCAGGGTCGTAGAGGGCGTGGGCTGGTTAAAGTGGGGAGATGTACGGGCCAATCTGATCGAATCCGTCCTCGGCTTTGCCCTGCGAAAGCTCGAGATGGAGCTTCAACCCGGAACGGGGATGGGGCACGGACTCGTCGGAATTTTTGAAATTAAAAAGGAAAAAGTTGAATGAGTGGATTTGCTGTCGTCTATAACAAAAAAGACCGCCTGGAACTTGAGTCGATGTTTAGTTTAATCCAACATCGCGGTCCGTATTTATCTGGGATATTCGAAGATAAACGGATCGCAATGGCACAGAACTATCTGAAAGGCGACATTTTTGTAAACCCGGATGTCGTGTTAGCGGGAGATGATACACAGGTGCCGGCCTTTAATGCCGAGTCTCCGGAATTAAGAATCTGCTACGACGGTCAGATGGGAAACTGGCAGGAATTAGCTCCGGTCAATGGAGTACCGGACGGTCCTTTCCGGGAGGAGCGCCTGCTGCTACAACTTTACCAAAACCACGGCAAATCCATATTTTCGCATTTAAATGATGCCATCTTTGCTTTCGTGATATCCGACGGCGAAAACCTTTTTGCCGCCAGAGACCTTTTAGGCATCAAAACCCTGTTTTACGGTCGGAAAAACAAAAGGCTTTATTTTGCTTCCGAATTGAAGAGCCTGGTAGAGACCACCGATGATGTCTACGAATTTCCGCCGGGACATTATATGGATGGTTCGGGTACGCTGACCCGCTTTGCCGAACTGCCCCAAAATCAGCCGGAAATCCTTGAGGACGACCTTGACGAAATAACGGCAACGATCAGAGATATTATCCAGCGCAGCTTCAATAATCGCGTAGACTTCAACGTGCTCATCGGCAGCCTGCTCAGCGGCGGAATTGACAGCAGTGTCATCGCCTGGCTGGCCAGCGAAGCCTATATGAACAAATTTGGGAATGACGCCTGCTTGAAAACTTTTGCCTTGGGCGTGGGAGAAAGTGAAGATATTAAATGCGCACGCTTAATGGCCGACCATATCAACTCCGACCACCATGAACTGATTGTGGATCTTGACCAAATTCTGGGTGTGCTGCCCGAAGTGATCCGGTGCCTAGAGTCCTTTGATCCTTCCTTGGTGAGAAGCTCTGTGTCGAATTACCTCATTTCTAAATATGCAAAAGAACAAGGAATTGAAGTTTTACTTTCCGGCGAAGGCGGAGATGAGGTTTTTTGCGGATACTTATACCTTAAAGAGTTTCCAACTGAAGAATTGTTCTCCAGACAAATGGAATGCATCGGCTTTTTACACAACAACGCCTCTCTGCGCCTGGACCGCATGAACCTTTGCAACTCTATTCGGGTAGTGACCCCCCTGATATCCGGCGAATTGCTCAACTATGCCATGACCCTTCCCCCTGAATATAAACAAAAACCTGATGGCGACCAGAAAATCGAGAAATGGATCTTCAGAAAGGCTTTTGAAAACGTGCTGCCCAAAGAGATCGTATGGCGGCTGAAACAGGAATTCTCTCAAGGATCCGGCTCCGCCGATGTTCTGCCCATGTATTTTGAAGAGATGATCGAAGATGATGAGCTGCGGGCAGTTCAGACCGGTTTCCCTATGGTGCGCAGCAAGGAAGAACTTTATTATTTTAATATCTTTAAAGAGCATTTTGGCAGCGGGCGGGCAATAGACACGGTCGGCCAGTGGATTCGATTGTAGCTGATGGACATGACCGGGTATATAGAACCTATTTCAAAAACAATCTAAGTGCCCATGGCAGCGTTGCAAAACGATTTAAAATGCTCACATACTACAAGCCCTCTTAAAATTACAAATAACACCCAATTACGGCATCGCGATCTTCCTCAAAATGAATGTTCGGGCGCTTTTAGATAATCTGTTCTTTTTAATTGACATTCAAACAATACTACGAATAGTTTTAATATAGAAAGAGGGGTTAAACATGCTTATCGTCGGAGAAAATATCAATACCAGTCGAAAGCGCATTGCCGAAGCGGTTGAAAAACAAGATAGTGCATTTATCGTTCAAGTAGCAAAAAAGCAGGCAGATGCCGGTGCTGATTTCATTGACGTAAATGCCGGTACGTTTGTGGATCGGGAAGCCGAATATCTATGCTGGCTGGTAAAGACGGTTCAAGATGCCGTTGATCTGCCCCTGTGTCTGGACAGTCCCAGCCCTAAGGCGCTGTCGGAAGCAATCAAACACCACCGGGGCGAACCGATGATCAATTCGATTTCGCTGGAAAAAGATCGTTTTGATGATATGCTGTCGATTGTAACCGCCCAGCCTTGCCGGGTCGTTGCCCTGTGTATGACAGAAACGGCCATGCCGGTTACCGTCGAAGACAGGATTCAAGCCGGTGCTGAATTGATCAACAGATTGACAGTTGAGGGCGTAGCTCTCGGGAACATTTATATCGATCCCCTGGTGCAGCCGGTCTCCGTGGACACGCGCATGGGTAATGCCGTTTTGGGTGCCATCAAAACGATCATGAACGATTTTCCCGGAGTCAACACCATTTGCGGCCTTTCAAATATTTCTTTTGGCCTTCCGGCTCGCCGTTTGATCAACAGCACTTTTCTGTCGCTGTGCATACTCCAGGGCCTGTCTGCCGCCATTTTAGATCCCACCGATAAACGTCTCATGGCAAACCTGCTGTCTACGCGGATGATCCTTGGCAAAGATGAATACTGCGGTGACTTTATCGATGCCTATCAAAAAGGCATAATTAATAAAGAGTAACCAACCGGAAAGCAAAACTTGAAAAGGGGGGAAACCGATGAGCTACCAAACACTGTTGGATGCAGTTATCAAAGGAGATATCAAAACGGCAAAGGAGGAAACCCTTAAGGCTGTTGATGCCAGCCAAAATGCCCAGGACATTCTTGACCAGGGTCTCATAGAGGCCATGAACGTTGTGGGCGACAATTTTTCCAAAGGTGCCATTTTTGTTCCCCAAATGTTGCGATCCGCGAAAACCATGCAAGAATGTGTCGAGGTGTTAAAACCGCACTTTCAAGAAAACGCCATGACAACCAAAGGTAATATCGTTTTGGGAACGGTCAAAGGCGATTTGCACGACATCGGTAAAAACCTTGTGGGCATGATGCTGGAAGGTGCCGGTTTTAATATTATCGATCTTGGAGTGGATGTTGCGCCGGAAGTCTTTGTTGATAAAATCAAAGAAGCGAATGCCGATGTTTTGGGCATGTCAGCATTACTTTCCACCACAATGCCCTCTATGTCTTTGACGATCAAGGCATTGGCTGATTTGGGACTGAGGGACACCGTGAAAGTCATCATCGGCGGCGCACCGGTTACAAGAAAGTATGCCGAGGATATCGGAGCCGATTCTTACGCCTCGGATGCAGGAGCCGCAGTGCATGAAACCAAAAAGCTTCTCAATATAACTTGAGATGATTTATAGGATAAGGAGATGCCATGAAACCCGGACCTATTCCCACATTTCAACCAAGGTTAAAAGTTTTAAATCGCCGGCAGGCCTTGGCGATTCACACAGCGGCCCTTGAAATCCTTGAAAAGATCGGCATAAAGATGGAACATGCCGAAAGCCTTGACATGCTGGCCGGCGCCGGCGGCAAGGTGTTTGATAAAGACTGGATACGGCTGCCCGACTACCTGGCCGAAGAAGCACTTCGATCCGCACCGCGCCAGATAGCTCTTTACGATCAGCTTGGCAATAAAACCATGCCCCTGGTAGATGAAAATCCGTTTTACGGCACAGGCTCGGATACAACGTTTACTCTGGATCTGGAAACCGGAGAACGGCGCAGGTGCATACTTGCAGACACCGGTAATTTTGCTAAACTAGTTGATGGTCTCGAAAACATTTCCTTTGCCATGTCTATGGGGAACCCCGAGGATGTTTCCAAGGTCGATTATATTTATGTTTACGCGTTTGCTGAAATGGTTAAAAATACCAACAAGCCGATTGTATTTATCGCCGACCGCGGCGAGGACATCGCCAAAATCTATGAAATTGCCTGCATGGTGGCCGGCGGTGAAGATCAACTTCGCCAAAAACCTTTTCTGTTGAATTATTCGGAAGCCATAAGTCCTTTGCGCTTTCCTGCACATGTCATGGACAGACTTATCTTTTGCGCCCGCAAAGGAATCCCCATTTGCCTCCCATCCGGTTCAAATGCCGGCGGCGGCGCGCCGGTAACACTTGCCGGGGCGATGGCCATGGGGATTGCTGAAAACCTGGCAGGGCTGATTGTGCACCAGCTTGCCGCTAAAGGGGCGCCGTTTCTTTTCGGCCCCAACGTCAGCGCACTTGACATGAAGTCCGCCGTCGTATCCTATGGTTGCCCTGAATGGAGCCTGACCCAGGCAGCTTTAGCGGATATGCGTGACGAAATATACGGTCTTCCCATTTGGTCCTTTGCAGGGGCATCGGATTCCAAAGTAGTGGATGCCCAGGCCGGCGCCGAAGCCATGTTTTCGATTATTACCGCCATGCTCTCCCGTTGCAATCTTATCCATGATAACGGATACATCGAGTATGGCAGCACGTCCTCTCTAGAAATGGTCACCATTGCCAATGAATTGGTTGCCATGGCGCGTTTTTTCACCCACGGCATTCCGGTAAACGAAACCACTTTGGCTCTGGACGCTCTGGAAAGGATTAAAAATGCAGGCCCCCAGTCATTCTTTTTAATGGACGACCACACATTCGAGAACTTTGAGCAGGCGCTTTTTCTTCCCAAACTTCTGGACCGCAGCCGCTATGACGCCTGGGAAGCCGAAGGGTCAAAGGATCTTTACACACGCAGTAATGAGGAGGCCAAACGGATTCTTTCCGAACATCAGGTAACGCCTAAAGATGACGGCGTATTAAAAGAGATTGCCGACCTTTTAAAGGGTTTATAACTGGAAAAGGTATTACATTGCTTACTCGTGCTGAAATCGACAAAATCGACCGGGCCGGACGCAGAATACTAAAACGCGTAGGGGTTAAGATCCTCGACCGCCATACCTTAAAGATGCTCAAGGCCGGCGGAGCCAGAGTTGATGTCAAGAAAGATCGGGTCTATTTTTCCGGAAGGTGGCTTGACAAAATGATTGCAAAGGGCCCGCAACAATTCACCCTCTATTCCCGTGATGGTAAAAATGATTTGCACCTTGGATCGGGCAATGTTTATTTTGGAAACGGCGGCCGTGTGTTTCAGATTCTGGATATGGGCACCGGGGGCTTCCGCCCGACCATCCTACAAGACGTAATCAATACCGCACGTCTTGTCGATCGTCTCGACAACATCCGATTTTATATTATTGCCTGTCAGGCCCACGATCTGGACCCCGAGTTCTATCATCTGAATGATTTTTTTCATGCCTTCAGCAATACCACCAAGCATGTCATGGGAGGATGCGATACCTTTGAGGGTGTAAAGCAATTGTGGCACCTGGCCAGTTTCATGGCAGGCGGGGAAGACCGGCTTAGAGAGCGCCCCTTTGTTTCGGTGATCACCAATCCCATAAGTCCGCTGACGTTAGATGCCAATACACTTAAAATATTAGAGTTTTGCGCTTTAAACGGCATTCCGGCCACCTGTGCGCCGGCGCCTATTGCCGGCGCGACTTCCCCGGCGACCCTTGCGGGCACCCTTGCCCAGTTGCATGCGGAGGCCTTGGCAGGCGTGTCGATTGCCCAAGTATTTAACCCTGGCGCCCGGATGCTGTATGGTGCTGTTCCAACGGCTATGGACCTGCGAACCATGGATCTTACCATGGGCTCGGTCGAAACCGCCATGATGAATACTTGCGCCGTTCATTTGGCAAAACGTTATAAATTGCCCATTTATGCGTCCGCAGGCGTTACAGATGCCAAAATCCCCGATATTCAATCAGGGTTTGAAAAAGGAGTATCGTATTTGCTGGTGGCAATGGCCGGAGCCGATTATATTCATCTGGCCGCCGGAATGCTGGATTCCGGCAACTCGATCTCCTACGAACAATTCATCATTGACAACGAGATCCTGGGGATGGTCCACCGATTGATCAGCGGCGTCGACGTGGACACAGAAACGCTTGCCGTTAATACGATCGAAAACGTGGGGCCCGGAGGTAACTACATTACGGAAGAGCACACGATTAAGCATATGTTCAGACAGTTCTTTTACCCCTCTCTTGCTATTCGCATGAATTTCGACCGCTGGCAAGAGCAAGACGAGCCCACGCCGCTGACCAATGCCCATAAGCTGGTTCGAACATGGCTCGAAGAAGTCGAACCTGTATTGAGTCTTGAAAAATTGATGGAAATCAGAAGCAAATTCCCAAAAATTGTAACTACATAGCTCAAACGGGGAAGTCAATATGTCTATTCGCATCATTGCATGTGGTGTCTTTCGTGATGCACTCAGACAAATAGAACCACAGCGTTTTCACCAAAATGTCGCCATCACCTTTATCAACCCTTATCTACATAATTATCCCCAAAAACTGAAAGAGGAAATACTGTACCAAATCCATCTGGGTAAAAAAGCAGGGGACGAAATTTTGTGTTTGTATGGAAGGTGTTATCCGGACTTGGACGACCATCTTTATGAAATGGGCATTCCCAGAGTCCCAGGTGAGCATTGTTATGAGATTTTATTGGGAAGCAGGCGTTTCCACGCTCTTATTGATGAAGAAGCCGGGACGTATTTTGTTGAAAAGGACCTTATTTTGAACTTTCCCGAATATTGCATCCAACCGCTGGAACTTGATGACCCCCTGATGCGGAAAAGTTATTTTAAATACTACAAAAGGCTGGCCTACATTCGGCAGCCGCTTGACCCTGACACCATTATGCCGAATGTGCAAGATATATCACGATTTTTGAAGCTAAAACAAATGGTGATCGACGCTGATTATTCGGAGTTAACAGCAAACCTGCTCAAACTGTGTAAGGAGGGACACTAATTTTTAAAGTGTTCGATAGGAGCAACTTTTATGAAAAACTTGGTGAGAATGAAAATCCTTATCGTAGACGATGATCCTGGCATTCAAAAATTGATCAAGAATATGCTCGCTAAGGACGGTTATAAGAATATTCAGATTGCCGGTTCAGGAGAAGAGGCGCTGGAGATGATGAAAAAGACTCCTCCTGATCTTGTGGTGCTTGACATTCAATTGCCGGGAATGAAGGGTTATGAAGTATCACAGAAGATGAGAGCGAACAAAAGCACTGCCCATATACCTATCCTGATGATGACAGGTGGGAACATAGATAAAGATAAAGCGCTTGAAAAAAGTTTCAGAGCCGGTGTTACCGATTTTATCACCAAACCGATAAAGAAGGTCGAGTTCACGGCCCGAGTAAAAGCGGCTTTGACGATCAAGAAGAATTACAATCTCATGCAAAAGGAGCCAAATAAACGAAAGCTGTCTAAAAAGGTAACAAAAAAAAAGGTGTGGCTGAATATTTTACCGGATGATATGTGGATTAAAGTCCAGCGGGGCATGACCGTCTGGAATGCACTTCAGAATACGGAAATAGAATTGGAAGGGGATTGTGGCGGTCTCGGTAAATGCGGGAAGTGCAAAATCAGGGTGATTACCCCCCTTGGCAAGCCTTCAAAAGAAACCTTAGAACTTATAGATTCTGACGAATTGGAGCAAGGGGTTCGTTTGGCATGTCGCACCAAAATTTTCAAAAACCTTGCAATCTATACCGAAGAACTGAATGGAGAGACGGAATTTTTTCAGATTCTAAAACATGGACATATGCCCCCTGTGGAGCTTGCTCCCCTCATTGAAAGACGTCTGGTAACCATTCCGCCGCCAAGTATAGAAAACTCTCTCTCCGACGTTCATCGCATTAGAGAGGTGTTAAGCCCTGAATTTCATGACTTAAAGACAACCTATCGCTGCCTGTCTTCTCTTTATAAAAACTTAAGGACCACCAATTTCGACGGAGCGGCGATTATCCATAACAACTGCCTGCTGGAATGGCAGTCCCGAGATAATATTGGCGGCGTATTCGGTCTGATATTTGATCTGGGAACCAGCACATTGGTGGGCAAACTGGTGAACCTGATAGAAGGCCAGGAAGTGGCGGTAATTTCCAGATTCAATTCGCAACGAAAATACGGGGCCGACGTTATCAGCCGCATTCAATATATAAAAGGAAGCCCAAAACGTCTGGTGCATTTGCAAAAACTTTTGGTAAAAGATCTGAACCTCATTACTAAACGCCTGCTTGAATCCTTTAGGCTAAAACTAAAAGATATCCTGGTTGCGGTCGCTGCCGGAAACACCACCATGCAACATTTTATGCTGAGCTTGGATCCCAGCGGAATTGCCGAAGCCCCGTTTACCCCTTTAATCACCGAAGGGATGACCTTTATGGCCCGGGATGTGGGCCTCAGATTGCACCCCGATGCCATGCTTTATGTGATGCCTGCCAAATCGGGATATATCGGCGGCGATCTAATTGGCTTCATTCTCTCATCCGGTGCAGCTGAGCAGGACGACAAGCTGGTGTTGGGTATGGATTTAGGAACCAACAGCGAAATTTTCCTGGGAAATAAAAACAGAATGCTTACCTGCAGTGCGGCAGCCGGTCCGGCACTGGAAGGAGCGAGAATTTCACATGGAATGATTGCCAAGGCGGGCGCTATTGAGAGCTTCCGGTTTGAAGAAAACGACCTTTTCTACAATGTCATCGGGA
The DNA here is from genome assembly GCA_937998305.1 of uncultured Desulfobacterales bacterium. GTDB lineage: Bacteria > Desulfobacterota > Desulfobacteria > Desulfobacterales > UBA11574 > UBA11574. Next base: position 44,240 of record CALLDL010000016.1, read on the forward strand.
ACATAAAACCAAAAGGGCTTTGCGGCAGCGGTCTGGTAGATATAGCTGCCTTGTTACTGCACCATGGTATTGTAAATCCGGAAGGCCTGATCTATCCGCCCGATCAGCACAAAAAAAGAAATTCTATGACAGCAAGGGTGATTCAAACCCAAGAAAATGAAATCCATGACTTTCTTTTAGCTTCTCCCCGGGACAGCCTTGATGGCAAACCCATCGTGCTGACCCAGAAAGATATCCGAGAGTTGCAACTTGCCAAAGCCGCTATAGCTTCCGGCATTAAAATCCTTTTAAAAACAATGGGGGCAGGCATTGAAGATATCGATGATATCTATTTGGCCGGCGCTCTAGGCAACTATGTCCATCCTTTCAGCGCCATGCGCATCGGTCTGCTGCCCAAGGTAAACCCGGCAAAAATAATATCTCTTGGTAATGCAGCGTCAACCGGCGCAAACATGATCCTTTTATCAAAACGATATTGGGAAAGATCCGCTGAAATTGCAACAGATCTGGAACACCTGGAACTGTCAGGGCATGCCGATTTTTTCGACAGCTTCATTGAAGAAATGAATTTTCCAACTGAAAATTTGTGGTAATAATTCAGCAAAAATGTCGAGTAGGATTTGTATTCCTTGATAATAGAAATTTTAAATAGAATTTATCTAAGAAGGAGCAACCATGAGCAATATAAAAGAATCCCTAATCGAACGACTGGAAAAGGGTGTCGTCTTGGTGGCTGAAGGTTATATCTTTGAGTTGGAAAGAAGGGGATATTTAAAGGCCGGACCTTTTGTGCCGGAAGTTGTTTTAGAGCATCCGGAGGCAGTCAAGGAACTACATTACGAATTTTTAATGGCCGGTTCTGATGTCATTGTGGCCTGCACGTATTATGCTCACCGGTCAAAGTTAAAAGCCATCGACAAAGAAGACAGGCTTGAAGAACTTAACCTCAAATCCATATCTTTGGCGCAAGAAGTGGCCCAGAAAGATGGCGCTCTGGTTGCCGGGAATTTATCCAACACCTGGGAATTTAATCATAACGATCCGACCGAATCAGGAAAAATTGTCAGATCCATTTTCGAAGAACAAGTTGATTGGGCCTCTCGTGGAAACGCTGACTTCATTATCGCTGAAACGTTTAGCCACTTGGGTGAAGCCTCTATTGCATTGGAAGTTATAAAGGACGCTGGATTCCCTGCTGTGATTACCTTTACAACGGTTCATGAAAAGAGCTGCGACGGCTATAGCTGGGAGGAAGCCTGCAGAATACTGGAAAAAAATGGTGCCGACGTTGTCGGTCTTAACTGTGGCCGAGGTCCTGAAACCCTCATGCCGATTGTTCAAAGAGTTCGAGATAACGTTAAAGGCCATGTGGCCGTACTGCCGGTTCCCTATCGAACAACGCCGAAAGAACCTTGTTTTTTTGATCTGAGATTGGAGAATTCCAAAAACGCATTCCCGGTAGCGCTGGATCCTTTTTTGTTAACCCGGTTTGAAATGGCGGATTTTACCGTAAAAGCACGGGACATGGGAGTTAATTATATCGGTATTTGCTGTGGCGCCGGCCCTCACCATGTAAGAGCGATGGCTGAAGCGCTGGGTCGCAAAGTTCCCGCAAGTAAATATTCCCCGGATATAAACCTGCATCCCGTTTTCGGCGATCAAGATGCTAAAAAACAACACTATGTTGAATGTCTACTCGGTCCCAATGTGCCTATTGGGCTGAATTCGACTTAGCCCGGATTTCTCCCGGGTCGGGCCAAATAAAAGATAACCGGTAAACACTTTCCATTGTTGGCCTTTCGTAGCTGTCATTATTCAATCAAGTTAATTCATTAAAAAGTGTGGATAATCGATTCAATTACACACTTTTCTTTTTTATGTACACCACAATATATTGGGTTTTGAGATCAAGCTACAAATCTGAGATATCTGCAAT
>CALLDL010000017.1 GCA_937998305.1 uncultured Desulfobacterales bacterium
TAAATACTTCGAAGATGTTCTCTTTAACGCGCTCTAATTTGCTCAGACAGCTTCCCGACCTAAACGAAATCATCCGGCGGCTTGCGGCAAATTGTGACCGTTATTAATTCAATCGGAACATATTTTTGACAACTGCTATAGCACAAACATCAAAAACCAATTAATGTGTTTAGAGAGATGGTGTAATCAGGGACCTTCGGGACGCCCATCAGGTAATAAGTTTCTATTCAAGTGTAAACAAAAAGTGGAGACCTGCGAAATGGATATAAAAACATGGCAAAGCGATATGGTTACAATTAAAGTGGATTACGGCAAATGCAAAGGGCATGGCGACTGCGCGGATTCCTGTCCGGCCGAGGTCTACGAAATTGACAATGATAAGGCTGTTCCGGTTAACATTAAAGACTGTGTCGAATGCTGTACGTGTGTTGAGGTTTGTCCGGAAGATGCCATCGAACACAGTTCTTGTTTATAAAAACCCTGACACTGCACTATTGTCCGATTTCATGAAACGGATGACAAATACTGCACGGGGAAATCATAGGGACGTCTATGAAATCAGTTAAGCATGTATGATTGCCTTTCAAAAGGAGGGATCTAAATGGAAGATAAGCTTTGGCACAAGTCTTATGCTCCGGGTGTTCCGAAATCTCTGGAATATGAAAAGATTACCATATCAGAGGCCCTTTCACGTTCCTCTAAAAATTTTCCGAATCACACCGCCTTGAACTACATGGGCAGGAAAATAACTTATGCGGAGCTTGATCGACTCGTCAATTCTTTTGCCAGAGCGCTTCAGGATCTGGGTGTTCAGGAGGGAGACAAGGTGGGCGTATGCCTTCCCAATATCCCTCAGGTGATTATTGCCAACCTGGCTATCTTTCGCATCGGTGCCGTAACCGTACAAAACAACCCACTTTATACGGAACGTGAACTTGCCTGCCAGTTGAATGACTCGGATGCCAGGATCGTAATCATCCTGGCAATGTTGATTTCCCGAATGGAAAAGATAAAATCCGAAACCAAGATAGAGAAGATCATCGGTTGCCACGTCAACACGTATCTCCCTTTTCCTAAAAAACAGCTTTTTCCTTTTATCAAAAAGGATATGTATTGCAAGGTCGTTCCGACTAAAGACATAAAGATCTTTAAAGATCTCATCGATCATTATTCTTCGGCACCGGTGAAAGACTGCAGCAAATGGGATGAACTTGGGGCGCTTCTGTACACTGGCGGCACAACAGGTGTCAGCAAGGGGGTAATGCTAAGCCACGCCAATCTGAGCTGCAACGTTCAGCAGTTTGTTGCCTGGTTCTCCGATCTAAAACCAGGTGAAGACAAACTCGTGGGCAATTTACCAATATTTCACAGCGCAGGTTTTACGGGTGTTCAGAATTATATTATCTGGCAGGCCTTGGAGAATATTCTTGTCCCCCGGCCGGAGCCTAAAATTCATATTGAAATCCTCAAAAAGTACAGGCCTACAATCCTGCCCGGCGTTCCCACAATCTATATCGGCTTGCTGGCTGATCCGGATTTTGGTAAGTTGGACCTTTCGTTTATAAAAGGTTTTTTTTCAGGGGCGGCACCCCTTGCGGCAGACACGATAAGGGATTTGAAGGATTGTACCGGTGCGATGATGTGCGAAGCCTATGGATTAACCGAAACCGCACCCTTTGTTTCCGCTACTCCCTGGGGCGGAACCAACAAGCCCGGAACCGTCGGCGTTCCCCTGTCAGATACAGATATCAGGATTGTAGATGTCGATGACCAGGAGAAAGAGCTTCCGCTCGGTGAAATCGGTGAGATCGTCATCAAGGGGCCGCAAATTATGATGGGTTACTATAAAAATCCGGAGGAAACCGCGAAAGTTCTCAAGGATGGATGGGTTTATTCCGGCGATATTGGTTGCTTTGATGAAGACGGTTATCTCAAGATTGTCGATCGCAAGAAAGACATGATCATTGCAGGAGGCTATAATATTTATCCGGTCGAGCTGGACGGTGTTCTCTTCGATCACCCGAAAATACTGGAAGCTTGCACCATCGGTGTCCATGACGACTACCGGGGTGAGACGGTCAAGGCTTTTGTGGTTGTCAAAAAAGGGGAAACCCTTACCGAAGAAGAAGTCATCACCTACTGCAGAAAGAATCTCGCGCCTTACAAGGTGCCCAGGATTGTAGAGTTTGTCGACGAGCTTCCCAAGAGCGCCGTCGGCAAGGTGTTGCGGCGCGAGCTGAAAGAAATGGAGTAAGCCAAAGGCGAAAGGAAATAAGAAATCGCCTGAATGCCTGCCAGCTGCCCAAGAAAAGGCCGCATTAGAGTTTTCAAAGACGCTCTAAGTTTGGGGTCACCCATTAAAAAGATTGGGGTCAATTGATCCTTGATTCATAAATATCAATAAGTTCGCGTGGTCAGACCCCGATCGGCGTTGCAAAATATTTGCGCAAACATGACAGTATATTAGTTAGTGCCATCCATAAATGGCCCTTTTTGTCCTGCTCGGTGTTCTCCTCGGGTTTCCGGCTGCGGCTTACAGGCGTAAGCCTCAACGAAAACCCTTGTACGGCCTTGATCAGGACAAAAATTGCTCATTTCTGAATTGGACACTTAATTGGGTCCATTACACTTCGTGGATGGACACTATTTGTAATGTGCTAATTAAAGGAGCCTTAATAATGGTAGATCAGAAATGGTTAAGAACTTCTGCCGGCGTAAAAATGCCACGGATTATTTACGGCACGGCCTGGAAAAAGGACCGCACGGCAGACCTTGTTGTGAAGGCCATCCAGGCAGGATTTCGGGGGATTGATACCGCTTGCCAACCGAAACACTATAACGAGCCACTCGTAGGGGCAGCGCTTCACAGATTAAAAGACCATGGTATCGAACGTAAGGTCTTGTTCCTGCAAACCAAATTTACCCCACTTTCCGGTCAGGATCTAAGACAAGTGCCATACGACAAGAATTCCCCTGTTGAGCTGCAGGTCGCCCAATCCTTTGAGACATCGAAAAAAAACCTTCAAACAGAATATGTAGATTCTCTAGTACTTCATTCACCAATGGCACCTCACGTGCTTTTGATGAAGGTATGGGACGCAATGGAAAAAATTCAAAAGACTGGTGGCGCTCGTCAGTTGGGAATCAGCAACTGTTACGATACTGAAGTGATTAGGTCACTCTATGCCGATGCCAACGTGAAGCCGGCGGTTGTACAAAATCGTTTTTATCGGGAAACGGGGTATGATGCAGACTTGCGTCACTGGTGCTCTAATCATGGAGTTATTTACCAGAGTTTTTGGACCCTTACTGCAAATCCTCATATTATAGTCAGCGATACCGTTCGAACCATTGCTCAGAAGTATAAAAAAACTGAAGCGCAAATCTTTTTTCGATATCTCACTCAATCTGGTATTGTGCCTCTTACCGGAACGTCTTCTGAGCAGCACATGAAAGAAGACCTCAGCATTTTTGATTTTGAACTTTCTTCTGAGGATTTAAAGAATGTGAGTCTCCTACTAAATCAGGTATAACCTTTGAGGATTGACACGACCTGCTATGAAGAAACGTATTTTTAAAGTATTTGGCCTTGGGCAGTGTTGCTTAGACTATATCGGAAAAATATTTTCCTATCCTCCATCTGATACAAAGTGTGAGTTTTCCGACTTGGTCATACAAGGTGGCGGTCCGGTCGCTACAGCCATGGTTGCCCTTGCAAGGTGGGGTGTTTCGTGTGCTTTCGCCGGTGTAGTTGGAGATGACCGGTTTGGTGACATGATAAAGTCATCACTGGATGAGGAAAAAATAGATACCGGTGGTATCCTTGTCAGGAATGGCTTTGGATCTCAATTTGCATTTATTGTAGCTGAACCTGGTTTCGGAAGGCGAACGATTTTTTGGCGAAGACCTACAGGGCCCTCTTTAAGCCCTGAAGAGATAGATTATCGCATTATACACAATGCCAAGGTTTTCCATACCGATGGAATCTTTACCGAGGCATCCCTTGCTGCATGCAAAGTAGCGAAGAAAGCGGGTGTTCGGGTTGTAGTGGATGCGGGTTCTCTCAGAGAAGGTATGCTTGAGCTTGCTCGGTTGAGCGATTATTTTCTGGCCTCTGAAACATTTGCAAAAGCTTTTATTGGTGAAGACAAACCGCTGGATGCCTGTATTAAGCTGGCGGAATTAGGTCCCGATGTTGTTGGTGTAACATTAGGTCCAAAGGGTTATATAGCCCTGGATAGGGGTAGGATTATAGAGCGGCCTGCATATCCGGTGGAAGCGGTAGATACAACGGGTTGTGGCGATGTATTTCACGCGGGCTTTATTTATGGCTTGCTTGAAAATTGGAATGTTGACAAATGTTTTGATTTTGCTGCATGGGCCGGTGCCATGGTCAGCCTTAGATTAGGGGGACGTGCCGGGATTCCAACCCTTGAAGACTGGAATCAAGTTGCAAATGTTGAATAAATTCATCTGATCTGTAAGGTATTGGAAAAACAGATCCGTGAATCAGGAAAAAGGAGCGCTTAATGGAGCGGATACCCGATAAAATCAAACAATGGATCGAAGAAAAAAAAGACCCCAGAAGTGCCCACTGGCAAGGAGGGCTTGAGGAAATACTGAATGTTTTTTCACCGTATATGGAACCCGGCAAATTGATTCCTGTTCAGCCTCTGGAAGACGACGACCTTCCTGTTTTCATGGCCGCTCTGGAGTCGGTTGATTTGAGTCCCAACCTTCATGCCGCTTTTTTACCGCCATCTATTGCCGGACCGGTTACTCCGCCTGAATCGGCTGACGAACTTCAGCGAATCGACAAGGGAAAGGCATCCTATAAAATTCTGATAGCCAGACCCGGCAAAGATCTAAGAATTTTATGCGCTGAAATATCAGATCACGCCAAAAACCCCGGAGTAGACATTTTCCAGTCCGGAGCGTTATTGGGAACCTATAATTATGATACCACCCAGGCGTGTATTGCCGATCTGACCAAAGTCATAAGGAGCCATATTTGGGAAAAGGGTACATGGCGCCTGGATGATTATAAGAGATACACCATTAACTGGTTTGAAAAAATAATGGATTTTGGCAAAGCCGTTTGCGTCCGGGAAGACTTCTCTTTTTTACACAGCCCTACACTGATAAAAAGTAACAGAGTCGATGCTGTTTTTACGCTAATTTTTGAAATTTTGCTTAAACGCTTCAGCGATCCCGACGATCAATTTAAAGATGCTGTTTCGTCGATCCAAAATATCAAAAACAAGGACGACAGGCTTGCTCAATCCAATAGACTTGTCGAAAGAGGAATTCTTGAACTTCTGAGTCTGATGAGGGAATTGGAAATTGTAAATTTCAGCGAGTTTTCAAACACGGAGAACGAACGGTTTAAAAAAGAATTCTCCAGAACCATTCATAAAATTATCGACAAGGTAATTTAACCCTATCTTTGCATAAGAAATGATTTGAGAGCATTTAAAAAGAATTGAAACAGATAAGAGAGGTTTATCAATCATGAAAGAAGGCATAGAAAAAGATGAAATGGGACGGAAATTCATATACTCAGATACCGGCGTAAAAGTTTTTGTTGATTTTAAAGACAACCTAATCGTTGATCAAAATGATCCCATAATAGCCAGCCAGGCCAGAAATTGGCGTTATAACAGGGGCCTTGTAAAAGGACTTTCTTATCTGGGTAGCGAAAATTCTGAGGATGCCATGACGTGGAATGTCTTCAAGACATTAGAAAAATCAAATCCTGAATGTTGGTTTTCGGAAATATTCCCCCAAATCATATTTGATAAAGATGAACAATTCATAGACCCGATGCTATGGTTTTGGGACAAATTTTTCCCCCCGATGTCAAGATCCTTTCCTGAAGGAAGTACGCAGGTAGACCTTACTATCGAAACTTCAAATAAGCTCATCTTCATCGAAGCAAAATATAAAGCAGATATAAGCAAAAGAACGAAGCATGACCCTAACCGAGATCAGATTATAAGAAACATTGATGTGGGTAGCTGGGCTGCAAAAAAAAGGGCAAAAGAGTTTTATTTTATCCTGCTGACACTTAAAACAAACACGTATTCTATCGACAAATTACAATATTACAAATCGAATCCGTCAAATATAATCGAAGAGATTGGAAGTTACAGGAAAGATATCAAAGATTATGTTGCTTTGTGCGAAAATATCAATGTAATTTATTGGGATCAAATTTTAACTTCCCTGCAAAATATACGGTTAGCGAATAAGACAGAATTGAACTTCACGAATTTAATTGATTACCTGAATGATAAATTATTTGAGGGGTCGGGGAGTTTTTCTAAATAGTCGCTCCATGGATAATCTTTAGCCCGAATGTTTAATTGAAAATTTTCGATAGGCCTTTTTACTGGTTCGGAAATAGACATGCTGAACGCCATACATAATAATGACATGTATTCTGATATAACTACACCTGAAAATCGAATTAAAGCAAAGAAGGATTACCAGAAATATCTGTGCGAAGTGTTGAAGGCGGCAATATGTGTATATCATCAGCTTAATGAAAATGACAGGGTCAAGGCCCTAAAGGCTGTAAATGAAACCAACCGTATCCGTCGCCAGATTTATGATAAGGCCATGAGATTCGGTTACGTTAAGAAGTGCAGAGACTCTATTCCTGTCTGCAAAGGGGAATGCTGCAAATGGCACTTCCCAAAAAATCTGAGTTATCTGGACCTGTTTATTATTGTTTGCAGCATTTCCAGAAAGGAACAGAAAGCTTTAAAAGACCAGATTGCTTTTAATAACGGGAAATATCAATGCCCTATTCTTCGGGAAAACGGATGTTCACTTTCATTCGACAACAGGCCGCTTGCATGCTCAAATGCTTATCCATGTTTTGCAGGAGGGTCCTTTTATGACTTTCTGTCAAAACAAAGAAAAGAGATAGATGCACAATATATTTTCCTAAAGGAGGTTTTTGAGGTTTCTTATGGACGACCATAAGTTTATAAGTTGCTTTTTGGGAAATCGGATCGCTCGTTAGAGTATAAACTCCTATTTGTTGGTAATCGGGAATTGCGGAGCGTACTTAACATTTTAAGTTTGTTTTTTTGCCTGGACTGGTAGCAGGTGCTCATGGAAAAAACCGCGCAACAAGTTCTATCCCACTATTACGGCTACCCGTCATTTCGGGAAAATCAACAAGAGGTAATCGATACTCTTCTGGCCGGTCAAGATGCTTTCGTTCTGATGCCCACCGGCAGCGGAAAATCGATATGCTACCAGATCCCATCGATCATGCTGAACGGCGTCGGCCTGGTCGTGTCACCCTTGATCGCTTTGATGCAGGACCAGGTTGAAGCGCTGAGGCAAAACGGGGTTCGGACAGCGTTTTTAAACTCCAGCCTTTCGCTCAAGGAATTCGAACAGGTCGAATTTTCGGTGTTGAACGGGAAGTGTGATATTCTCTACGTCGCTCCTGAACGGTTTTTTACGAAGCGGTTCCAAAATATCTTGGGTAAAATCTCGGTCGCCCTATTTGCCATTGACGAGGCCCACTGCGTGTCCCAGTGGGGCCATGATTTCAGACCGGAATATCTCAGGTTGGTAGAAGTGATGGGAAGGTTTCCGGCTGTGCCCCGAATCGCCCTCACGGCAACTGCCGATTCGATGACACGCAAGGACATCGTTGAAAAACTGGATCTGGCAGATGCATCACTGTTTATCTCCAGTTTTGACCGGCCCAACATTAACTACCAGGTAAAACTGAAATCCAACGGTAAGAAACAGCTGCTCGACTTTATCCAAAACGATCATTTTACAGAAGCCGGCATCGTTTACACTCGTACTCGGAAGCGGGCGTATGAGATGGCCCGGTGGCTTCAGGACAAAGGAGTGAACGCACTGCCATACCACGCCGGCATGGATGCACGGACCCGGCAGGACCACCAGCACCGGTTTCTTAGGGAAGACGATATTGTCATCGTCGCCACCATTGCCTTTGGCATGGGTATTGACAAGCCCGACGTTCGTTTCGTAGCGCACCTGGATCTACCTTCCAGCATGGAGGCTTACTACCAGGAAACCGGCCGATCAGGCAGAGATGGACAGCCTGCAGATGCCTGGATGATCTATTCCATGGCCGATGTTGTGGCCATGAGGCGGCTTCTGGAAACTTCAGACGGTGATGCAGCGTTCAAGCGTATTCAGCTGCAGAAACTGGAGGCGCTGCTAGGTTATTGTGAATCGGCGGCATGTCGACGCCAGATCCTGCTGGGATATTTTGGAGAGGCATACCCGGATGCCTGCGGTAATTGTGATACCTGCAGTCAGGAGATAGAAATATGGGATGGCTCCGTAGCGGCCCAGAAGGCCCTGTCATGCGTTTACCGAACGGGTCAGCGTTTTGGTGCGGCACACCTGACGGATGTACTGATCGGAAACCGCACTGAGCGAGTTCAGCAGTTACGGCATGATCGGCTCAAAACGTTCGGGGTCGGAGATGATTTGTCCCAAACAGAATGGCGTTCCGTGTTTCGCCAGCTTTTGGCCGGCGGACTCCTGACAGTGGACATGGGGAAAATATCCGGTTTCCGCCTTACTGAAAAAAGCTGGCCGGTTCTCAAAGGAACGCAGCGGGTACAGCTTCGAAAAGACCCTCATCCGATTAAGTTGAAAAAATCAGTCAAACCTTCTTCCCGAACGGTTCTGGAGTTTGAAAATGAGAGGGAGAGGCAGCTCTTTGAAACGCTTCGGCTTCTGCGGCTTGAGATTGCCAGGCAGCTCGGACTGCCGCCTTATGTGGTATTCCATGATAAGACGCTAAAGGAGATGGCCATTCTCAAACCGCAGAGTCGGACGGCGATGCTTCAAGTAACCGGTATCGGAGAGAAAAAGCTTGAGAGGTTTGGCGGTCGTTTTCTCGAAGTTATCAAAGAGAGTGCAGAAAATGGCGCCTGTAGCAACGCAGAGAGGCTGTCTGATGTAAAGAGAAGCAGGACACCCCAAAAAAGTATAAAAACATCTCATGCGCAAAAGGAGCAGGTTATAAAGCTATTGAAGGAAGGTCGGTTAGACTCAAATCAAATTGCGAAAATGGTCGGTGTATCCCCACCTACGGTATGGGCATTTAAAGCGCATTATAACACGGGAAAGTATGATGAAGAAATTTCTTAAGATAAGGAGGCAAATCTGATTGGCGGGTCGGACCACGCTTAGTGTTTGATAATTCGTAAAAAGAACTATAAAAATGGAAGATACGCTTTGGCACAAGTCTTATGCTCCGGGTGTTCCGAAATTTCTGAAAACAGATAAAATAATTATGTTAAATAAAAAAAAACTTGAAAATCATATCAGGGAAAAGATCGAAGTTTTAAAAGAAAATATAATATCTTATAAACAGCTCACCAAACCAATTCCTCCTGATAATTCCATAGGACGACTAACCCGTATGGAAGCCATAAGCAGTAAAAGCATAAATGAAGCAGCGTTACGCAATGCAAACTATACCTTATCAAAACTGGAGCGTGTTTTGAAAACGATAAATGATCCGGATTTTGGACTATGCAGAGAATGTGAAGAACCCATTCCGTTTGCAAGATTAATGATCGTGCCGGAAACTGATATGTGTGTTGAATGTGCAGATAAGCGGTTATAATCCAGAATACAGAGAACAGTGTCGGAACAGCATCAAAGCTTGAAAAGTAAATAGTATTTGACCAATAATACAATGGGGAACAACAGGGGCGCTCGAACGCAAAAATTCGTTCCTACTAAAATTCTAAAAGGGATATTATGTGGTTGCGTCCTTTTTGTTTCAGGAAAATATGTTTTAGGCTTTTTCGTATAACATCTAATTCCACTTGCACCAATTAATTTCGATTAATTCCACTCGCATCAATAAAAAAGGTTGATTAATTAAAAAACAAACGATATTGAATATCCATATTTTCAATAATCCGTCGGATATCGCAATATCACCGGATTCAATACCGAAAAAAACAAAGCCGTCCGGCAAACGTGCCGAGGCGGCTTTTTATGTCTTTTAAGGGACATGACCGGCCACGGTTTACCGCGGCCAACACCAGGAAACCATTTATGAATTTTTCTTCTTTTGGATTAAAACACGAAATCATTCGGGCAATTGACCAACTCGGATTTGAACATGCCACCCAGATTCAGGTAAAGGCCATCCCCCGGATGCTAACCGGCGACACAGATGTCATCGGACTGGCCCAGACCGGCACTGGGAAAACCGCCGCCTTCGGCCTGCCTTTGATCCAGCTGGTTGATTTTAAATCAAAAATCCCCCAGGGGCTGATCCTTTGCCCCACACGGGAACTTTGTCTTCAAATCACCGGCGACCTGAAATTGTTTGCCCGACACATCCCGAACGCACGCATTGCCGCCGTCTACGGGGGAAGCGGTATTCGGGACCAGATCACACTGATAAAAAAAGGGGCTCAGATCATCGTGGCCACGCCCGGCCGACTGTTGGATCTGATCAACCGAAAGGCCGTCAAATTGGGAAGGGTGGCCTATGCAATCCTGGATGAAGCCGATGAAATGCTCAACATGGGGTTTCAGGAAGATATCGACGACATTCTGGAACGGACCCCCGCCGACAAACGAACCTGGCTTTTTTCAGCCACCATGCCGGATGCCGCGGCGAAAATCGCCGACACCTATATGACCCGTCCTGTAACCATCACCGCCGGCTCGCCCAACAAAGCCGCTGAAAATATCTCTCACGTCTGTTATGTCGTCAAACAAAAAGATCGGTACGCGGCCCTCAAGCGGATGATCGACTATATCCCCGATATCTTCGGCCTCATTTTCTGCCGCACGCGCATGGAAACCCAGACGGTGGCCGACAAGCTGATGAAGGACGGTTACAATGCCGAACCCCTGCACGGCGACCTGTCCCAGATGCAACGGAACCAGGTGATGAAAAAATTCAGGGAACGGACTCTCCAGCTGCTGGTGGCCACAGATGTGGCCGCACGGGGTCTGGATGTGGATGACATTACCCACGTCATCAATTACAATCTTCCCGATGAACCGGAACGTTACACCCATCGGAGCGGTCGAACGGCCCGGGCTGGTAAATCAGGTGTGTCCATCGTATTGGTAAACACCCGGGAAGTTCGACGGATCAAAGAACTGGAATCTAAAAGCGGCATTCGGTTCGAGTATAAGAAAATCCCATGCGGCCGCGCCGTTTGCGAGAAGCAGCTTTATGCAATGGTGGATCGACTGGTTTCCACGGAAGTCAACAAAAAAGAAATCGATAATTATCTTCCCCCGGTGCTTGAAACCCTTTCCGCTATCAGTAAGGAAGAATTGATCCGTCGATTCGTTTCAGCCGAGTTCAACCGCTTTCTCGATTACTACCGTGGAGCCGAAGACATCAACGCGAAAGTCAAAAAACGCCAAACAAAAAAAGATAAAGCCGAAAGTCGCCTCGCAGGCAATACCCAGCGATTTTTCATGAATGTCGGACGCCTGGACAAACTCAAGGAAGGCGCCATCGTTCGCCTGGTCTGCGACAAATCGGGCATATCATCCAGAAAACTCGGCCGGATCGAACTCAAAAGAGAGTTTTCATTCTTTGATGTTGAAAAAAGCGTGGCAAAAAAAGTCCTCAAATCCCTTAAAGGCGTGACATTGGACGGTAGAAAAATCCATGCCCAATTTGCCCAAAAAGAGACAAAAACGAGAAAAAGACACTGTGTACGTTTTTAACATATTGGAATGAGGGCCTTGTGAATGAGCGACCCTAAAACAATCCTTTTGTTTGCCATTTGGGAAAGCCCGCCGCCGGACAAGCCGATGATAATCTATCTGCATTGTAATCAAGGGCTTGCATCGGTTCACAACAGCTTTGTTTCTGGTGCCCTGTAACTGAACGCTCCAAACCCGTGCAATTTCCGGGCTGTTACGTCAATGTTTTACTTAGGAGGAAAAAAATGGGAAAGTCAAGAGACACCAAAAAGGATGTGAAAAAGAAGCCGACAAAAACCATTAAAGAAAAACGCAAGGAGAAGCAGGAAAAGAAAAAGCATCACTAAAAAAATGCGTACCGTTTCATTGTCGATTGGTTAAATTTTTAAATAATTTATTTTATGGGATAAAAAGACATCCCGTACTCTTGTCGTCAATGCTCGCCTAAAGGTAACTTCCTCATAAGTTCGGGTATACTGATCATTTATCGTATTACTGGATACCC